>JAHEMP010000095.1:5901-8130 GCA_024643585.1 Crocinitomicaceae bacterium
CCTTTCACTAGGATAGAGGGTTTCAACAATTTAATTTCGTCGAGGGGTGTCGTTCCTGAAAATAATATGACCAAATCTACAAATCCAAGAGAAGCCAAAACCATTAATCGCGCATCTTCTGGGTTGATAGGTCGTTCTGGACTTTTATTTTGCGCTTTTACAGATGAGTCTGTATTTAGAGCAACGATTAGTTTATCACCAAGATCTGCGGCTTTTGCCAAATAGGTGACATGGCCTTTGTGAAGAATGTCGAAGCAGCCATTTGTGAAAACGACTTTAAGGTTCTCTTTTTTCCATTGAGAAATGAGTTTTTCAGCACCTTCTAGAGAGACGATCTTATTCTGTATCTGACTTAATTTCGACATTGGCTTTACTGTAATTTTTTGGTAACAATAGTAAAGATAACAATCCCAAAACAATCATCATGATCGTTTGAGAAACCCACATCAACATGCCTAAAGCATTCCCTATTCCCTCCGCATCTGTTGGGTAATCGCTTTTGAGATAGAATGAGATCACCATGCCTACAAGAAGGGGATAAACACCAATTCCGCCATTTGTAAAGGTTATTCCGACCGAACCAGCGATAAAACCAATTAAAATTCCCTTAATCGGAAATATGGATGTCGCTTCTAAAGATAAAAAAGGAACGGCAAACATTAATATATAACAGGACCAGATGATGAATGTGTGAAAAATATAGGCCCCTGGATTTTTGGATTTGAATATAGAGGTAACGCCACCAATTAGTCCTAAAACAAAAGCTTTTACCTTTTCTTTGAAACCATTTTTGGTGAAATACAAATAAGCAAATAAGATGGCGAAAACAATAGAAAATAATAGGAGCAAATGTGTGAAAGTGAAACCTCCTGAGGCTGTGGGTTTACCGCCAAATTTTACAATCATTTCGTCCCATATTTTGTCAAAATCACTACCTCCAATATAAGCTGTCAACAAGGCAATGGTCAAAAGCATTCCAAAATCTATTGCTCTTTCCGCTACAATTGTCCCAAAAGATTTGGCGAACGGAACTTTGTCGGAACGATATAACATCGCTGCTCTAGAGGCTTCGCCTGCCCTTGGAATGGTTAAATTAATTAAGTAACCAATCATTATGGCGTGATAACGATTTTTTAAGGGAGTCTGATGCCCAATGGGCTCTAAAACATATTTCCATCGCTGAGCGCGAGAAATTATTGCTACCCAACCTAAAAACAATGAAAGTAGTATCCAGAAGTAATTGGCCTCTTTTATGGCTTTGTAAAATTGTTCAATGCTTTCCTCAGACATACTTTTGAAAAAATATCCGATTAAATAAATCCCAAGTGCTAAAGGGAAAATCGTTTTCAAAAATAGAATGAGGTATTTTTTCATTTAATCGAGCAAATTGTTTGTTTCATTCGGAAAAACAAGAGACGGTTTAAAGGTTCTCGCTTCTTCAAAATCCATTAGTCCGTACCCAATAATAATTAAGAGATCTCCCATTTGAACCTTTCTGGCTGCAGGGCCGTTTAAACAGATTGTTCCGGTATTTGCTTCTCCAGCTATAACGTATGTCTCAATTCGTTCACCGTTGTTGATGTTTACAATTTGAACTTTTTCTCCTTCAAGAAGATTGGCGGCATCCATTAATACGCGATCAATTGTTACACTGCCGACATAATTTAATTCAGCTTGAGTCACCTTTACACGGTGAATTTTTGATTTTACTACTTCTATGAGCATTATGTTATTTTTTGCGGGACAAAGGTAATGGAAATTCGTAAGAGACAAACAAATACCTTAATTAGGAACCGGTATAATTTCCATGTTATCTATTAATCGCACATTCCCACAATAGGCTACTACACAAGCTGTTGCCCCATTAGACCAAGTGTTATCTAAACTTTCGAAGGTTCGAGGGTGAATTATTTCAAGATATTCAAGTCGCAAGTTGGTGTTCGAAAAGGCTTTTATTGCTATTTTCTTTACTTCATTAGGACTGTAGGATTTTGCATCGTTAATCATCTTAGAGAGAATTTTAAAAATCACTACTGCATCCTGCCTTTCTGTTGAAGTAAGTAGTGTGTTTCTGCTGCTCATGGCTAAGCCGTTTTCCTCTCGAAGAGTTGGACCTTCATATATACGGACATTGAGTGACAAATACTCCACCATCTTCCGTATTACGGCCACTTGCTGAAAGTCTTTTCGGCCAAAATAAGCATTGTCTGGTTTTACGATTGAAAATAA
>JAHEMP010000004.1:0-21037 GCA_024643585.1 Crocinitomicaceae bacterium
CCGCATAATTGATAATACGAAGGTTTATCTTTTCGAGGAAAATGCATCGAACAAAATTAAATTCAATAGTGAAAATACAATTGTCTTTCACGCCATGATAAGTAGCCCGACCAATCCAATGTATTTTAATTCGTTCAGAACAAACAAGCCGTTTACAGCAAAAATGAAGGATGCAGGTTTGGTTCCAGGTTTGAAAAAAGCGTTAAACAATGCTAAAAAATCCGACAGAATGTACGTCGTTATACCGAGCGAAGAAGGTTATGGAGCCCAAGGATACTTGGATTTGGTAAAAAGTAATGAACCTTTGTTATTTAATATCTTCGTGATGGATGTTTTCTAGAAAGGCATAAAAGACCTAGATTTGTTTTTTCAAAATACATTTTAAGTATAAATAATGCTTTTTAAGTCTCTTTTTTTCTCTCTATTAATCTCCATAACCTTTCAATTTAGGGCCCAAGAAGTTGTCGATACAATAAATACAAAAAATGGTGCGATTGTAATGTTTCAAGACAGAACTTGGCAATATTTAGAAGACTTGGAATTCGACGGGATATTAAATCATCACATTCATGATATGTTAAGTGCTATTCCTGGCCTTGATTATATTCAAACTTGGGACAATGATGTATGTTATACTTCTGACAGACAGAATGATTTATCGAAGTTAAATGATACACTATGGTTGTGTTTGATGAATGAAAATGACAATGATTTTAAAATGCCTTTTGAAGGAATCGTTACCTCTCGTTATGGATTTCGAAGTGGCAGATATCATAATGGTATTGATATAGACGTTGAAACGGGTGACACGATTAAATCAGCTTGGTCGGGAAAAGTTCGCTACGCAAAATACAACGGAGGCGGTTTTGGAAATTTGGTAATTGTTAGACACAATAATGGACTAGAGACCTTTTATGCGCATCTAAGCAAGCTTTTGGTTGTGCCAAATCAAAATGTGAATGCCGGTGATATTTTGGGTTTGGGTGGAAATACTGGAAACTCCAGAGGTTCTCATTTGCATTTTGAGGTTCGCTTTTACGATGCCCCGTTAAACCCTGAGGAGGTCATAGATTTTACGAATAATAAATGTAAAGACGACAATCTATTTGTCCACAAAGGAATTTTTAGACCAGGTGCAAAACCTAGCGATTTAGAAGAACACGGTGAATCCTTTGAATCAGGACGCACAGTCGCTCAATCTCAAGGTCGAAAATACCACAAAGTGAGACGGGGAGATACTTTAACAAGGATAGCCGCGGCGAATCATACTACGGTTGCTAAGTTGTGCCGACTGAACGGTTTAAAGTACAATTCCAAAATTCAAATAGGAAGAACTATACGCGTTCGATAGTCCTTTTTTGATTCAATTAGTTTTTAACAACGTAATCTAGTTTAACTTTTTTTTTGTAAATTGTTGACATGGAATGTAAGTATCGTGTCATATTATCCATCGATGGTGGAGGTATTCGGGGTGTCGTGCCTTTGAAGATTCTTACGTATATCCAAGATCAAGTGGCAAAAATGGACGATAAAGTCGATATTTCGTCGTGGGTCGATGTTTTTTCAGCATCAAGTACAGGTTCTATAATAAGTGGTGCTCTAATGCTAAGAAACGAAAACGGTAGAGGGAAATTTTCGCCATCCGAAATGCTAAAACTTTACCAGAAACGTGGTCGACAGATTTTCAGTAAGAATATTGGTTTGGATCCGTCGCATTCCAAATATCCGCTAAGTTTTGTATTAGACCATTTTTTTGGAGGAATCAACATAGAGCATCTTCACAAACGTTTTCTATTTGTATCGTATGATCTAAATTCAGATAGTCAATATTTATTTACCGACACCGCTGATAGGTTTAGGTCTCTTCCTTTGTCTAAAATAATGATTGCTTGTTCAGCCTTCCCAGGCATTTATCCTCCACTTAGTTTGGGTAATCTGCTTCTTGCAGATGGGATTGTTGCAGCTAAAAACCCTTCAGAATTAGCTTATAATTATGCTAAAATGTTCTATCCCAACGATCCGATTATTTTGTTGAGTATTGGCACGGGCCAAAGCGAGTTCAATGAAATGGATATCATCGATAAAGAAATGGAAGTGGTCCACAGGAATTTGAAAAGCATTAGCAAAGAAGATAGTAACTTGTTGTATTATCGATTTCAGCCGACGTTAATTGATCCACCATCCTCTGAAAGTGATACTACAACAGAAAACATCAATTCTTTATTACGCGATACAGAAGCGTACATTGATCAAAATCAAGGTGAATTTAAACGTCTTTTTTCTTTGATGAAAATTAAGGTTGAACAAATGGTGTGATCGTTAACAATACTTAACGGCAAATGTTTTAACTTTGCCGCTTATGAAATTTAACCTATTAATTTTCCTTACCCTTTTCTTAGGAGCGTGTAGCGGTTACAATCGTGTCATTAAATCTGATGATTACGCCAAAAAGTTTGAAATGGCGGATGAGTTATATACAAGTGGCAAATTCAGCCGAAGTATAGTTTTGTACGAGCAAATTTATCAACGATTCCCGAAAACAAATGAAGGCGAACTGGCTTATTACAGGATAGGGAAAGCCTATTATTCGGAACAAGATTACTACATGGCAGGATATTATTTGGGTTCCTACAGTACGCGTTTTCCATACAGTCAAAAAGCTGAGGAAGCTCTCTTTTTATCAGCAATGTGCTCTGTATCAAATTCTCCGGAACCTTCTTTGGACCCTAATGACACTGAATTGGCGATAAATGATTTACAACAATTCGTTAACAGGTATCCAAATTCTGAATTGATCGACTCCTGCAACAACACAATTGATCGACTCCGCTATAAATTGGAAGTTAAGGAAAGTGAAAATGTTCGACAGTACTCTAAAACTGAGTATTTCAGAGCGGCAGTAGTATCAGCTATGTCCTTCAATGAAAAATATCCAAGATCAGAATTTAGGGAGGAAATGCTCTATATTTTGGTTAAAAATTCATTCTTACTCGCAAAGAATAGTGTGAAAGAGAAAAAAATGGACCGAATAGAGGAAACTATTGAAAGATATCGTAACTTTGTAGCCGAATTTCCTGCTTCCAAATACAAAAAAGAGGTAGATGGATACCGAGATGGTATGGAAAAGGAAATTCAAATAATGAATCTTGGAAACAAATAATATATGAATTTTAAGAACAGCGTAGCAGAGAAAACAACAATTACTAGAGATACTGTAACTTTCGAAGAGAATTTTGGAAATATCTATGAGTCTATTGTTGCAATGGCGAAAAGATCCAACCAAATTAGTGTTGAATTAAAAGAAGAATTGACTCAGAAATTGCAAGAATTTGCTTCGTCAACTGACAATTTGGAAGAAATTTTCGAAAATCGTGAGCAAATTGAAATTTCAAAGTTCTACGAAAAAATGCCAAAACCTGTTGCTATGGCAATGGATCAGATGTTGAAAGACGAACTTCACATTAGAAAAGGAGAAGATAAATAACCGACATGCAAAATAAGCGAATTCTTCTTGGGATAACTGGAGGGATTGCAGCCTATAAAATTGCAAGTTTGGTTCGATTATTAATAAAATCAGGGGCAGAAGTCAGATGTATAATGACTCCTGCCTCTTGTGATTTTATAACCCCACTAACACTAGCTACGCTTTCCAAAAATGACGTAATCCAAAGTTTTTGGGATACAGAAACAGGATCTTGGTCAAATCACGTTGATTTAGGGATGTGGGCCGATGCTTTTGTTATTGCTCCTTTGACTGCTTCAAGCATGAGCAAAATGGTTCAAGGAAATTCCGACAATGTACTTTTGGCAGCCTATCTTTCGGCAAAATGTCCCGTAATAGTTGCGCCAGCAATGGATTTGGATATGTACAAACATCCAAGTACGATAGAGAATATGCATAAACTTGAAAGTTTTGGTGTTCAAATTATTCCAGCAAACGATGGCGAACTTGCCAGCGGATTAATCGGTGAAGGCAGGATGGCTGAGCCAGAAGAAATTCATGACTACTTACAGATTCATTTCGCTAAGAAAAGAGATTTTTTAGATAGAAATGTTTTGATTACTGCAGGACCTACACACGAAGCAATTGATCCGGTCCGCTTTATCGGTAATCAATCAACCGGTAAAATGGGAATTGAATTGGCAAAAGCTTTTTTAAATAGAGGTGCAAAAGTTACATTAATACTTGGGCCATCGGCCGAACAAATTGGTCATCCAAATTTAACACTCAGAAAAATCGTTTCAGGAATGGAAATGTTTGAAGAGGTTAAATCGGTATGGAACAATAACGAAATTGGTATTTTCTCGGCTGCTGTGGCGGATTATAGACCGGCACAAGTCGCTGATCAAAAAATCAAAAAGAAAGAAGAAACGCTTGGTTTAGAATTAGTCAAGAATCCTGATATTCTTTTTTGGGCAGGTCAAAACAAGGCAGAAAAACAAATATTGGTTGGATTTGCTCTGGAAACAAACAACGAAGAGGAAAATGCAAAGCAAAAATTAATCAAAAAGAATTTGGATTTTATCGTGTTGAATTCTTTAAATGATTCTGGCGCAGGATTTGCATATTCTACCAATAAAATAACTATTTTAGATAAAGACAATAAATCTATTTCTTTTCAGTTAAAATCTAAAAAAGAGGTTGCTGAAGATATTTTGGACCATTTGAAAAATAACAGTTAAACAACAATGAATAAATTTCTTTTCTCATTTGCTTTATTATTTCTCGTGTCTACTAGTGTGGCTCAGGAGTTGAATTGCCAAGTTAATGTGGTTTTAGACGCTAAACAGGAATTTACTACAGTTGAGAAGGAAATATTCGACCAATTGAAACAGACGGTGTATGACATGATGAACACCACTCAGTGGACGAAAGACAAGTTTAAAATTGAAGAGAGAATAAATTGCAATCTTCAATTACAAATAAAAGACAGCCCTTCGCCAGGAGTATATTCTGGAGCGCTTCAAATCCAATCAACAAGACCAGCGTTTAACAGTTCCTATAATTCCACGGTTTTTAATTTTCAAGACAACGATATTGTGTTCGGTTATAGTCGTGGCGCTCAACTTATTTATGCTCCAAATCAATTTAGAGATAACTTAACCTCCATTTTGGCTTACTATGCTTATTTCATTATTGCAATGGATTACGATTCATTTTCATTAAAAGGTGGTACCCCGTATTTTAATGAGGCACAAAACATAGTGGTAAACGCTCAGTCTGCTTCTGGTTCGGGCTGGAGGTCGAATGAATCTGGCAAGAAAAATCGTTATTGGTTGGTGGATAATGCCCTACATCAATTATTCGAACCATTACGAGTTTGTAATTATGAATACCATAGAAATGGCGTTGACAAAATGTACGAATCTTTGGAAACAGCTAGGATAAATATGTATCAAGCGCTGACCAAATTGAATAAAGTAGTTGCTACAAGACCAAATTCTATTAATTTATTGAATTTCTGCCAAGCAAAAAATACTGAGCTAAAAAACCTTTTTGCCGACGCTGAAATTAAGGAAAAGCAAGATTTGGTTACCTTAATGCAAAGACTAGATCCAGCGAATTCCTCTAAGTACGACGAAATATTGAAATAGATGTTATCGAAAATCTGGATAAAAAATTTCGCACTGATAAAGGAGTTGAATTTTGACTTTCACAAGGGATATACTGTAATAACTGGTGAAACCGGATCTGGAAAATCAATTTTATTAGGAGCAATTAATTTAATTCTAGGTGAGCGTGCCGATTTTTCATTAATTGGCCCTGATAATGATAAAACTTTTGTAGAAGCAGAGTTTGATATTTCCAATTTAAATCTAAAATTTTGGTTTGAAGAAAATGACATAGATTTCGAAGATCTGTGTTTGGTTCGGCGAGAAATAAATAAACAGGGCAGATCAAGGGCCTTTGTTAACGACACGCCTGTTTCTTTGCAACAAGTGAAACAGTTAACTGAAAATCTAATCAATATTCACTCACAACATCATACCATAGCGTTGAGGGACAAGAATTTTCATTTAGGTTTAGTGGATGTTTTAGCTGGAATTGAAATGGAAGTCGAAGCATTTTCTAACGATTTTCAATTGTTTAAAAACGAGAAAAAGAGACTAAAGGAAGAGGTAGAAAGGATTTTAAAAGCTGATTCAGACCGAGAATATCTTTTGTTCCAATTGGAAGAAATGGCTAATCTCCGTTTAGACGTCGTTGATTATAAAATTTTAGAGGAAGAGTTGATTCGTCAAGAAAACATGGATGAAATCACAACCTCGTTGAATGCCATAAGTAATTCACTTTTAGAAGAAAGTGGGTCTTTGCCCGTCTTGAAATCTTTGAAATCAAAACTTGAGAAAAGTAGATTAGACGATTCTAAATTGGTAGAATTGACCCAACGCCTGAATTCTTCAATTTTGGAATTAGAGGATATTGCACTGGAGTCTGTTAATTACCTCGAAAATCTTGAGAAAAATCCAGAGCGACTTTTGGAACTTACAAATAAAATAGATTCGTACAACAGAGTTCTTCAAAAGCACAAATGCCTAAGTCAAAATGAATTAATTGAACTTGAACGAAAATGGAAAGATCAATTGTCTTTGGCAACTGAAGGACAAGCAATGATTGAAGAGCGTGAAGTTCACATTCGTAAACTAGAATCAAAATTGAAGGTTTGGGCCAACGAATTACACCAAAAAAGAAATAGTGCAGCAATAATTATCCAGAAAGAAATAGCCTCGTTGTTGAATGATTTGAAAATGCCTAATACCACTTTGCAATTTGAATTAATTCCGACTCTAGATTTAATTTCAAAAGGATCAACGGCAGTGAATATGTTGTTTTCAACGAATAAGGGAATACCTGTACAAGCGATAGAAAAAATTGCAAGTGGAGGTGAATTGTCAAGATTAATGCTAGCAATACAATGTCTTATCTCAGAGAAAAAACAGTTGCCCAGTATTATTTTTGACGAAATAGATACAGGAGTTTCCGGTGAAGTGGCTCAAAAGATTGGGAATTTACTGCAAAGAATGGGCAATAACATGCAGTTGATTGCCATTTCTCATCTTCCTCAAGTTGCAGGCAAAGCAAGCAACCATATCAAAGTTGAAAAATTTGATCAAGAAGGAAGAACATTGTCGAGTCTGAAACAACTTAACAAAGAAGAAAGAGTTGAAGAAATTGCCCGTTTGATGAGTGGCTCGGAAATTAATGAAGCGGCGCTAATCAATGCTAAATCATTGATGGACGAAATATGAAGTGGTTTTTAGAGGAAACATATCCGCCATCAAAAGAATCGATTGAATACGGCGACGGTGTGGTATTTCTAGGAAGTTGTTTTTCTCAAAACATACACGACAAAGGAAAGAAATTAGGTTTCAATTTTACCACAACAAATCATGGTACTATTTTCCATCCAATTCCATTGGCTCGAATAATCAGTGAGGCAATAAAGAAAAAAGATGTTCATAGAATTCTGGAACAGGATGGGCGGTTTTTTTCTTGGGATGCATCCCATAAACTATTTGCGCAAACCGAAAAAGGTCTTATTTCATCTTTGGAAGAGGAAAAATCAGTTTTGAAAAGAGAACTAAAAGCAGCGAAGTTCTTGTTCATTACCTTTGGGACAGCCAAAGCTTATTCTAAAGACAAACTGGTCGTTGCAAATTGCCACAAAATACCGGTAAATCAGTTTGAAATAGAACTTTCTGATTTGAATCAGCTCATTGATATTTACACTTCACTTATAAATGACTTGTTAAATTTCAATCCAAATTTGAATATTGTATTTACAGTCAGTCCAGTAAGACATTCAAAAGATGGATTGATAGTCAATAACAGGAGCAAATCACGATTGCTCATGCTTTGTGAGGAACTGGAAAAGATGGATAATGTTTCCTATTTTCCAGCGTATGAAATTGTATTAGATCAGTTAAGAGATTATCGATTCTTCACCTCTGATTTGGTTCATCCTACTGAAGATGCTGTAAAATATGTTTGGCAAATTTTTGAGAAAGTCTATTTCACAGAAAAAACAATAATTCTGAAATCAACATTTGAAAAATTCAAGAGCTTCTTCGGTCATTTCCCTATTCATCGGGAAAATCAGAGAGAATTATTAATTCGGAAACAAAAAGAAATTGATTTTAAAGAGTTTCTATTAAGCAATCCTGAAATTCTTTCATAAAAAAAGGAACAACTTGTTAGCTGTTCCTTTTCGATTGAATTAATCAACCTATTTCGTTACGATTACCACACCTTTGTAATTGTCGGCCTCACTTGCTAATGGATTTTTTAAAACGACTTTCCAAATATAAGAGCTACCACTAATTGCTTGATTTCCTGTTCTTTTATCGGTTCCGTCCCAACCTGCATTAGCGTCACTTGTTTGATAGACCAATCCACCATCTTTTGGATCAATTATCACCATTGAGAATCCAGTATTTCGCTCTTTTAAGGCAAAAGGAATAAATGTATTCCGTCTGCTATCGTTGTGCAAAGGGTTGAAAGCATCAACTGCCAAAAGATTGTAGTCATTTTCGATGCGCACCTTTCTGCTAGTGCGTGCCTTGCATCCATTTTGATCAACGATTTCCAACTCTATTGTATAATCTCCTTGCTTAAAGAAGTGGAACTCCGCTTCTTTTCCTAATAACACGTCATTTGATTTATTACAAGACCATTTAAATTCGTTCGCTATGGAATTAGATTTCACAAAAGTTGACGGTAATCCGTTTTTGTAAATATTATCCAAATCGATTTCAAAGAAAGGATCCATAGCTGAATTCACGAGGAATGAATTCTCTTTGGTATTGTTAGCATCAGCAATAATATACATTCCACTTTCGGTTAATTCAAGCATGCTTTCTTTTTTGGAAGGGATGTCTTTTTTCTTTCCGCTTGGATAAGTGACAGTCAATGGAATTGAATTTGTATTCGAAATTCGAATGGTTTCATTTAGACATTGCTTTTCAATTACCGGTAGTACAATTGGCGCTAAATTTCCAATAGATGAAATACCAGTATTTTGTGTTTCAAACCTTTGACTATTTTGAGTGTTCATTTTTTCAACAATTACGTTCTCAGCATTTTTATTTGCTGTTTTACTTGTATTGTTGGAAGGATTTGTTTTGCCAGAAAGTTCTGCTTTGGTCTCTAATTTGGCCGAACTATTTTTTGTTGGATTATCGATATTTTTTTCTGCTACTACAGCACTTTCAGATACAGGTGAAGTGATCGAGGAGGTACTATTCGGATTATCTATTTTCGTTTTTTCGATGGCAACTGAAGAGTTTTCAGCCTCATTTGAAGCTGAATTCAGGAAATAAAGAGCAGCTGAAATTCCAACTAAACCAACTACTGCTGCAGAAGTTTTCCAAGGTTTGAATACTTTCTTGGGAGCAACTGTAGGCATCGCAGCGTCAAGTCTGGTTTGGAGAGCTTCCCAGGCTTTAGGATTATAAGGAGCATCCAAGTCTTGGAGACTATCCTTGAATATGTTTTCTAAGTTTTGACTCATTATTATTGGTCTATTTTTTCAAATTTTTCTTTCAATATTTTTTGCAAATTCATCTTGGCTTTTGCTAAATTGGATTTAGAAGTTCCTTCCGTAACACCTAATATTTCACCGATTTCTTTGTGTGTATATTCTTCAATAACATACAAGTTAAAAACGGCTCGATAGGCTGGAGTTAATTGATTTATAGCTTCCAAAGCAATTTCTGCTTTTAAGCTTTTCAATTCAAATTCTTCCGTTTCGACCACAGGATTAACACTATCGAGGACAAATTCCTCGTCATTTTCCTTTCGAATAGGATCTTTTTTCGATTTACGAATAGCATCGATGCAGGTGTTTGCAAAAATTCTTCGCAACCAACCTTCAAAAGAACCTGTGTGATCGTAGGCACCCAATTTTTCAAAGACCTTGATGAATCCAATCTGAACAACTTCCTGTGCGTCGTCTGGATTTCGGTGATACCGCATACAAACAGACAACATCTTTCCATAAAAGAGCTTAAACAGCTGCTCTTGAGACTTTCTATTGTTCTCAATGCACCCTACAATAATTTCTTTTAGTTGGTCGCTATTTTCCACATTGTTTTCATTGGGAAGACGTTTAACTTTCTTCTAGGTTGCCTTTTTTGAAAATTATATGAACAGTTTTACTATTTCATTCACATTACAGGACAAAATAACTAAATTTTCATTCAATATGTTTACTTTTGCAACGTTTTAAAACGAGTTTATTTATACCAAAAAAAATACAATGAAAGTAACAGTAGTTGGTGCGGGTAACGTAGGTGCGACATGCGCAGACGTATTGGCACACAGAGAAATTGCCAACGAAATCGTATTGTTGGACATCAAAGAAGGTTTTGCAGAGGGTAAAGCATTAGATATTTGGGAAACCGCTCCAATCGGATTGTACGATTCAAGAACGATCGGTTCAACGAACGATTATTCTAAAACGGCTGATTCAGAGGTAGTTGTTATTACTTCTGGTTTACCGAGAAAACCAGGTATGTCAAGAGACGATTTGATCGCAACAAACGCAGGTATTGTTAAATCTGTTACTGAAAATGTAATTAAATATTCTCCAAACGCAAAAATCATTATCGTTTCAAATCCTTTGGACGTAATGACTTACTGTGCATATTTATCAGCGAAAGTTGATTCGAAGAATGTCTTCGGAATGGCAGGTGTTTTGGATACGGCGCGTTACCGTGCATTTTTGGCAGAGGAATTGAATGTTTCTCCAAAGGATATTCAAGCTGTATTGATGGGTGGTCATGGTGATACTATGGTTCCACTTCCACGTTACACAACTGTTGCTGGTATTCCAGTTACTGAATTAATTGGAGAAGAGAAATTGAATGAAATCATCGAAAGAACGAAGTTCGGAGGTGGTGAGATTGTTAAATTGTTAGGAACGTCAGCTTGGTATGCTCCAGGTGCAGCTGCCGCTCAAATGGTTGAAGCAATTGTTCGCGACCAAAAACGTATTTTCCCAGTTTGTGCTATGCTAAACGGTGAATATGGAATGAAAGATATCTTCTTAGGTGTTCCGGTTATCCTTGGAAAAGGTGGAATCGAAAGAATTATAGAATTGGATTTGAATGCAGATGAAAAAGCATTGTTGGAAGAATCAGCTGTTGCCGTTAAAGGTGTAATGGATGTTTTGGACAACATGAATGTTGCAGGATAATTAGACGTTAGAATTACGAACGTCAGATATTAGACAAAAGCAGTGATGATTTTTTTCATCACTGCTTTTTTATTTTGGAAGTATTTTATCCAAAAAAAGACCCAATCTCGCGAGAGATTGGGTCTACTAATTAATGTCAACAATCTAATAGACTATTTCTTATAAAAAGGCAACTTAGCTACTTTTGCTTTAACTCCTTTGTCACGAATCGAAATAAAAATTTCCGTATCCATACCCGCATTTTCAACGGTTACATAACCTAAGCCAATTCCAATTTTCATACTTGGAGACATGGTTCCAGAAGTAACATGTCCAATTTTGTTTCCTTTAGCATCTTGAATTTCGTAATCATGACGTGGAATTCCGCGATCAATCATTTCGAAAGCAATTAACTTTCTTTTTACACCTTCTTCTTTTTGTTTTGCTAAGAAGTCAGCATCGATAAAGTCTTTTGTGAATTTTGTAATCCAACCCAATCCCGCTTCTAATGGCGACGTTGTTTCATCGATATCATTTCCGTAGAGGCAGAAACCCATTTCTAAACGAAGTGTATCTCTTGCCGCTAATCCGATTGGTTTGATGCCAAATGCTGCTCCTGCTTCCAATACTTTTGCGTAAACTTCTTTCACTTCACTGTTTTTGCAGTAGATTTCAAATCCACCAGAACCAGTATAACCGGTTGCAGAAATAATTACATGCTCAATTCCAGCAAAATCAGCCACTTCAAAATGGTAATATTTTATTGCAGACAAATCTATGCTTGATAAACTTTGCATCGCTTCCACCGCCTTAGGACCCTGAATGGCCAACAAAGAATATTCGTCGGACAAATTACGCATTTCAACTCCCATAGAATTATGGGAAGAAATCCAATCCCAATCTTTTTCAATATTGGAGGCATTTACCACCAACAAGTATTGTTCATCCTTTATTTTATATATGATTAAATCATCAACGATTCCGCCTTTTCCATTAGGCATACACGAATACTGCGCACGTCCAATTGTTAAAGTGGAAGCATCATTTGTAGAAACTTTTTGAATTAAATCGATAGCAGCTGGCCCAGTCAACAAAAATTCCCCCATGTGAGAAACATCAAAGACACCAACCGCATTGCGAACTGTTTCGTGTTCAGCATTTACACCTTCAAATTGTACAGGCATTTCATATCCAGTGAAGGGAACCATTTTCCCACCCATTGCGATATGCTCATCGTTAAGCGTAAGTTTTTTCATCGATTTTTTTTCGGTAAAATTACTCATATCATGGAAATAGAGAAGCAAAAGCGACTAAGAATGTAAATCGGCTAATTCTTTTCCTACCAAAGTACCTATAGCAACACCCATTCCACCCATACGCACTCCAGCGCAGACTTTTGAGTTAATTCGTTTGATTATAGGTGATTTAAAATCTCCAACACCCATAATTCCTGCCCATCGGTGGTCAATTTCATAAGGTGTATTCGGTAAAACAATTGTTTTCAATATTTGCTCAATGGCATTCTGAATATCAGGCTTCAAACCTATTTCAGCGGTATTTTCTTGAATAAAGTTAATATTTCTACCACCTCCAATCAAAATACGTTTATCCACGTTTCTAAAATAAAAGTAACCTTCATCAAAATGAAAAGTACCTTTTATTTTTAGGTCTTGAATTGGTTTGGTAATTAAAACCTGTGCTCTAGCAGGTTGGACATTTAAATTTGGCACTAGTTTTTCTGAAAATCCGTTGGTACATAAAATGAGATTGGAGGCTTCAATTTGGCCAATATTAGTTTCAATCTTAACAGACTTCGCATCTTGATCAAAACTGGCAACTTCGATTCCCCTTAAAATAGGAACCTCCATTTCTTGCATTTTCTTTAGAAGCATCAAATTTAGTTTGGCTGTATCGAGTTGACCTTCTAATGTATTATTAAAAAGTGTATCAATTTGTTCAAAGCCAAATGTTTTTTTGGCATTAAAGTCCTCTTTGATTGCATTATTTTGATTGGTAATTTTTTTAATTTCTAAATTTAGTTCAGGTAGAAACTCTCTTATTTCCTCAGATTTATTCGGATCTTTTATTAAATCCCATGATCCATTTATCTGTAAATCAATATTTTTACTACCAAGCCATTCTTCGAGAGCTTTGAGTCCTCGCCATCTTTTGTCTATGGTTTCCCAAGCTTTTGAAGAATCCATGGTTCGTAAATCACTTAAAATTTCAGAAGGAGAGCCAAAGCAAGCGAAACCGGCGTTTTTGGAACTAGCGGACATAGGGAGAATACCTTTGTCGACAATGAGAACTTTGGAATTAGGGTGTTTTTTCTTCATGTGATATGCACAGCTAACTCCAACAATTCCTGAGCCTACAACGAGGAAATCAATATTATCGAAGTACATTTTCCGCTCCCAGTAGCTAAGATCATTAATGGACAAATTCATTGCATGAAAGTATAGAACATTTTTGCGATATTTGCCTTTAATTAAAAAAATGAAATAATATTTGAACGTTTTTCGTACCCGATTGTACAGACAGGTGTTATAACAGAAGTATGAGATATTATTTGCTTTTACTATTCTTTGCTGTGTCTATGAATTTCATGGCGCAGAAAATAAACGTGCAGTATGTTTTCGGTGGTCAAATCACGAACTACGAAACCGGCAAGAAGGAAGGAAGTGTTACCGCAACCCTTATCTCTGGTGGGAAAATTATATCCACTGCGATGACCGCCACAAACGGGAAGTACCTACTAACCGCAAATATGCCGGCTCAATCTAATTTTGAGATTATTTTTTCCAAAACAGGATTTGTTAGCAAAAGAATAGCTTGTAATTTCTCAACAATGAATACAGAGCGTATCAAAGAGGGAGAGAAAATTACACCTATGCAAGATTTAAGTTTGGAAATTTTCACACTTAAACCAGGAGTAGATTTCTCCTTTTTGGAAAAAGAACCGGTTGCAACCTTTGGGTTGAACGCCGACAATATTGTTCCAATGCTAGATATTGCTGCATCTCAGAGAATTAAGCAAAAAATAGAAGGTTTATTAGAAAACAAAGCACCACAACCAGATAATTCTGAAGCCAATTACAATGCGGCGATTAAATCAGGGGATAATTTGCTTGGGCAGAAGAAATACGAAGAAGCCTTGAAGCAATATGAAAATGCTGCAGGTATTAAACCGAAGGAATTTTATCCGCAGAAGAAAATAGCTGAAATTGACGCCCTTTTGAAGGCTAAGAAAAATGAAGTGGCTGCTGAAAGTGAAACAGATAAGCAATATAGAAATCTTATCACTGCAGCGGATAATTTTAGGGACAACAAGCAGTATCCAGAAGCTATTGCGAAATACAATACAGCGCTTAGGGTAAAATATGAACAGTATCCCAAAGATGAAATAAAGAAAATAGAGGCGATTGTAGCCGAAGCTCGAAAAGAGGAACGTGAGGATAGAAGTTACCAAGAGGCAATTGCTGCGGCTGACGTTGCCATTAATGCGAAAAACTTTCCGCTTGCCCAAGAAAGATATCAAGCTGCACTGGCTATCAAACCAGAAGAGAAGTATCCAAAAGATCAATTAATTATTGTTGCAGCTGAATTAAAGAAAATTGCAGAAGAAGAGGCTAAACGTAAAAAATACGATGAGGCAATGACCGAGGCCAATCAGCTTTTAGCCGGTTCTAAATATGTTGAAGCTAAGGCCAAATATGTTGAAGCTTCCGTGTTGTATCCTTCAGAAGTTATTCCCAAGGAAAAAATTAAAACTTGCGATGAGCTAATTGCTAAAAATGCAAAGGCCATTAAAGA
This sequence comes from Crocinitomicaceae bacterium, assembly GCA_024643585.1. GTDB lineage: Bacteria > Bacteroidota > Bacteroidia > Flavobacteriales_D > Crocinitomicaceae > UBA2040. The sequence continues at coordinate 14,991 of JAHEMP010000004.1, forward strand.
TGCAGAGGATATAAAACGTTTGTTTGAAGAAGGTCAAAAATTAATAGATGCCAAAACCTATGCTTTAGCCAAAGGAAAGTACAACGAGATTTTGAAAATAGATCCGAAGACAGCGCTTGCTCAAGTGAAATTAGATGAAATAGATCGATTGATTAAGGCTGATGAAGATGCTAAAAACGCTGATAAAATTATTGCCGGATATGTTTCGGAAGGTGATGCAGCTGTTCGAGATCAAAAATTTGACATCGCAAAAATGAAATATGGAGCTGCTCTTGAAGTGCGAGAAGACAAAGAACTTAGAGAGAAGTACAACGCTTTGTTGTCAAAGATTGCAAATATTCAAGCTAAAACACTTGTTGATCAGCGATTTGAAGAAAGCATGAAAGCCGCGAAAGCATTGTTAGATGCTGAAAAGTTAGAAGAAGCGAGAGTTGCCTATCAGGCTGCTGCAAATTTGGATGAATCTAGAACTGAACCGAAATTACGTATAGCAGAGATTGATTCTCGTTTGGTGAAAAAATCAGAAGCGGATAAGGCCTATCGCGCCATTATTGATAAGGGCGATGCTTTGGTTAAGGAAGAGAAATATTTAGCAGCAATTGATGAATACAATAAGGCTTTAGTAATTCGTCCAACAGATAAAGAACCAAAAGACAAAGCAGATAATGCAGAACAACTGGAAAGGGCAAGAGGAGATGTTGCCAATCAGCAATTTGAAAAAATAATTTCAACTTCGAGAAATAAGATTGAAGAGAAAGATTATGATAAAGCGACGGAACTTCTTAATAGAGCCATTTCTTTGAGATCCCCGGAAAGAAAAACAGACAAGCGGCCGGAAGAAATGCTTGCTGAAATCGAAAAATTAAAACGCATTGATGCATCTTTTAAAGAGAAAATTGCTGCCGGTGAAAAATTCGCAACGGAAAAGAAATACGATTTAGCCATAGCTAAATTTGAAGAAGCAGCAGCTCTCAAAACTGAAGATGAACTTCCAAAAAATCGCATTTCTGAGTTAAAAAAACTTCAAAGTGAAATGCTTGGAGCGGCTGAAAAGGAAAATGGTTTCAATGAAAATTTTAAAAAGGGAACGGTTGAGAAAAAAGCTAAAAATTATGAGATAGCTTTAGAGGATTTCAAAAAAGCGTTAAGTTTTAAACCAGATAATCAGGCGACTAAGGACCAAATTGATGAAATCAGTCAAATCATTGAGGAACAAAAGAAATTAGATGAGAGTTCTAAAAATCAACGCGAAATAATTGCTTCATTGATTGGTGAGGCTGATAAATTGTTTAATCTGGGTGATTGGGCTGAGGCAAAGGAAAGTTACCAGAAAATAATAGAAATTGACAAAGATCAAGCTCATGCTAACTCAAGAATAAAAGAGTGTGACCTGCGTTTAAGTGAAGAAATAAATCGAACCGCCAACGAAGAATATAAAGCACTCATTGCGTCTGCTGACAACAATTTTGAAAAAAATGATTTCAATCGATCCAAAGAACTTTTTGAGATAGCAAATTCCAAACGCCCAAAAGATCCTTATCCAATTAAAAGGCTACAAGAATTAAATCTTTTAATAAACCCTATTGTCATTGCTTCAGGCACATTGGAACCTCTAGGAGATGTGTATAGCGGAAATGGCCAGTCAGATTTGTTACAAGCAGATCTAGATCGAAAAAACGAAAAAAATTCCAAACTTACAGATGCTGTGAGTAACTCAATAATTGAAGGACAGGCCTTAAAGGATAAAGAAAAACGCGAAAACTTTGAAACGAAAGATGCAATCGGGAATACACAAACGAGAGGGGAGCAAGAGGTTGTTTTGGCAAATGAACAGTTGCAACTAAAAAACGAATACATCAAACAAGTTAAAACCTTCCAAAACGATTTGAATGAGCAAAATAGCTTGTTTGAACAGTCTGATAATTATCAATCTCAGGAAAAAATACGATATGTTGAACAAAATAGAGCTGAGATTGAAAGTATTCAGAATAAAGCCTACGAATTGAATGCTCAAAAAGTAAAGGACAATACTGCTCGTATTAACGCGCAGAATGACAGTAAAAATTTGTTAAGCCATGATTATCAAGTTCAAAGTGGTCAGGCTTTAACTAAAATGTCAATTGAGGCGCAAGAAGCGATGAGTGATGAAGATTCACGATTGGCAATGAAGGCTGCAATTGATCAGAAAGTGGGTTACAACGAAAAAAACAATTCGAATCTCGCAAATAAAGAGTTTTATTCTACTTACGAAACTTCTTTGGGAATAAAGGCGGCGACAGATAAGGTTGAATATAAAGCTGTTTTAGAAGGTGAAAGACTCGCAAATAATAATGAACAAATAAAGGCTGTTGAAAGCAAAATGAATGATGAGGAGCGCAAGGCTTATAATCATGAAATGGATCTTTACCTGCAAACAAAAGAGCAAATTAGTGCTCAAGAAAAAGTAGGCATTAGAAAAGCAAATGAAGCTCAAGAGAAATTACAAGCGAACAATTTAAACATTAATGCAACTAGAATTCGCTCTGAAAATGGGTCAGAGGCTCTAGAAGATAAAGAAAATAACAATAACTTAAATAGTCAGTCAAATCTGGATGCAATTAAATCAAATAACGCTTCCACCGCAATTGAAAATGGAATACGACAGTCTCAAAATAGTGAAATATTAAAAGTGACGAAAGAAACGTCGAATACTACTAATGGTGAATTGATGGCAAAGGCAGATCAGAAAAATTTAAATTCTAGATCGAGTATAGAAGGGTTAATTTCTCAAACAGAAAAAGAAAGTCAGCAGAGCATTGACAAGCAGTTGAAGAATTCAAAAATGGTTACTGAAATTCAAACCATAGCAGCTACTCAAGCGAAGGATAATGCTCAACGCACACAAGAAAATCAAAGAGAGGTTGTAGATGCGATGAAAAAAGTAGATACTGAGGTTAAAATAATCAAACCCAGAAATACTTTGGGTGAAGACTATCCAGAAGGAGTGACGGAAGAGAAATTTTCTCAAAACGGAGCAGACGGAAAACTTTTAAGAATACTAACGCGACGGATTGTTGTTGTCGATGGACATGGAGATGTTTATGTTCGAACACAGTCAAGGGGAGTATCTACCTATACAAAAAACAATGAAACGATCTCAGAATATACTTGGCAAAGAGAAACACAAAACAGCTCTCTGGTTCGCCATTAGTTGTTTTTTTCTTTTGTCTTGCAAGGATGAAAAGTTAATACAAAAAATATCAGGCGAAACGCAAGGAACTACTTATTCAATTGCGCTTGTCGACCAAAAACAGGAAATAAAAAAATCAAGCATAGACAGCTTGCTTCGTGCCTTCGATTTATCATTATCAGGTTACATTCCAAATTCTACAGTCAGTCAATTTAATGCAACCAAATATGAATTTGTTGTTCCAAATACAGACAATTATTTTCTACCTTGTTTTAAATTGTCTCAAAGGATATATAAGCTAACAGAGGGTGATTTTGATCCAACCGTTTTGCCATTAATGAACTTATGGGGATTCTTAAAAGATAATTCGAAACTACCTTCATCATCACAGATAGACTCTGTCAAACAATTTATAGGATTTGAAGATAATGGGCTCTTTCGAATAATTGAAAAAAAGAAATCGACGGTTTTTATTAAAAAAGACCCTCGCTTGCAATTTGATTTTAATGCAATAGCACAGGGATATTCCGTTGATGTAATTGCCGATTATCTTAAATTAAGGGGTTACACTGATTTTTATGTAGAAATCGGAGGCGAAATTTATGTTTCAGGACATAATGCTGAGAATTTGCCCTGGCGTTTAGGAGTGGATAAACCTGTATCTTCTAATGATGGTAAATCAAAAAGAATCATTTCGGCGGTAATTAATTTGTCAGAGGGAGGAATTGCGACAAGTGGTAATTACCGAAAATTTTACGAGAAAGATGGAAGAATTTACGCCCACACTTTAAATCCAATTTCTGGATACCCAGCTGAAAACGAATTACTAAGTGTTACCGTAATCGCGAAGTCTGCTGCAATTGCAGATGGAATGGCAACGGCTTTTATGGTCATGGGATTAGAGAAAGCAAAAGAATATCTGAAAGTTAAAGACAATGAAAATTTAGAGGTGTTATTCATCTATCGTGGCGAAGGAAACACAATAGATTCATATTCAACACCGGGAATGAAAAAGAAATTGGATGACTGAATTTAAGATAATTGATTATGGAGGAGAAGACTGGGGTACTGCAGTTAGACTCAGAGAAGATGTACTTCGTAAACCTTTAGGACAGAAATTTTCAAATTTGGAGCTCGAGGAAGAAAGGAATCATGTGCACATTGCAGGTATCTTGCATGATAAAATGGTTTCAACAGCTGTTTTAGTCCCTGAAAATGATAGTTTAAAAATGCAGCGCGTTGCTGTATTAGAAGAGTTAAGGGGAGCAGGAATAGGTTCTAAAATGCTACACTTTTGTGAAGAGTACGGAAAAAAGAATGATTTTAAAAGCATTTATTGTCATGCCCGAGATTCTGCCGTAAATTTTTATTTGAAAAATAATTTCTTAGCAAAGGGCGCGTATTTTAAGGAGGATAATATCCCACATCTCAAATTGATTAAACAAATAATTTAGTTGCTGTGAACATATTTTAATTGAATTTGTTTATCAATGAGAACTAAATAAAAAAGTTTATAAACAATCTAAATATTTAATTATGAATCGTTTAAGCTTTATCGTTGCACTATTTATTTCTTTATCAAGTACATCTTTTGCTCAGAAGACTTTTACTTTAACGAGTAAGGATTTAGGAGGTATGGCTACTAATCAAGAAGAATTTAATGGTTTTGGTTGTACGGGTAAAAATCAATCGCCACAATTGAGCTGGAAAAATGCTCCGAAGGGAACAAAAAGCTATGCAATAACGATGTATGATCCTGATGCTCCTACTGGAAGTGGATGGTGGCATTGGGTTGTATATGATATACCATCTAAAGCTAAAGAACTCGAGTCAAATGCGGGAGATATTTCGCTTGATTTGATGCCCAAAGGAGCAATTCAAGGTTTGACAGATTTTGGTGGAAAAGGCTATGGTGGCCCATGTCCGCCAGTAGGACACGGATTGCATCAATATATTATCACAGTTTATGCACTCAAAACGGATAAATTGGAAGTAGGTGAAAATGCAAGTCCTGCAGTAGTTGGTTATAATTTGTGGGCAAATACAATAGAAAAGGCTAGTATCGTTGTCTATTATCAACGATAGGAAGATTTTGTTTTCATAAGTAGTAGTAGTTAGCAGTAGTGAAGCGGCTTGAGATCTCCTCTCAAGCCGTTTTTTTATTGGGAAAACTACGTTGATTTGACAATCCATGCATCCTTCAAAACTTTTGGTATATTTACCTTCATAGGGTAAGATAATTGCTGGAGCAATCAGTTGCTAGGGCTATTCTTTTAATCGACAAATTTCTTTGGTTATGAATCAATTAAAAACAAATAGAATTGAATCTCTTGATCTGCTAAAGGGAATCGTTATGGTTGTGATGTGTCTGGATCACGTAAGGGATTATTTTCACAATGATGCTTTTATTTTCGATCCAACCGACCCGGATAAAACGAATATAGCTCTGTACTTTACCCGATGGATTACGCATTATTGTGCACCAGCCTTTAGTTTTTTGGCGGGTGTTTCTGCATTTTTAGTTGGTCGAAGACTTTCGAAAAAGGAATTGTCAGTTTTTCTGGTAAAAAGGGGCTTGTGGTTAGTCTTTATTGAATTGACTATTGTCAATTTTGCCTGGTATTTCGATATACATTTCTCGACAATTTCGTTGCTAGTTATTTGGTCATTGGGAATCAGCATGATTTTTTTAGCTGCTCTTATACACCTTTCTTTGAAAGCGATATTAACATTTAGTTTGGTCCTCATTGCGGGACATAATTTGCTTGACTACATTAGTTTGGGTGACGGAATTATTTGGTCAGTACTCCATAAATTTGGATTCTTTTCTCTCGAAAATGGGAGGGTATTGGTTGTTGGTTACCCGATTCTTCCTTGG
>JAHEMP010000004.1:21047-31876 GCA_024643585.1 Crocinitomicaceae bacterium
GTGTAATGTCTTTGGGGTATTATTTTGGTTCCTATTACAATTCTTCTTTTGATGAAGCTAAGCGAAAAAAAATATTTAAAACAATTGGATTTTCGGCAATTTTTGCCTTCCTAGTTATTCGTTTCATTGACGCATATGGCAATTACAACCCATGGCAAAATTATGATACCCTTTTGAAAACAGCGTTTTCCTTTTTAAATCCTTCTAAATATCCGCCTTCTTTGACCTATCTTTTGATGACTTTGGGCCCTATGTTTTTGATTTTAGCTTTTACAGAAAATGTGAAAGGAAAGGTTGTGAATTTTTTCAGTGTTTTCGGGAAGGTGCCTTTCTTTTATTATATAATTCATCTTTATGTAATTCATTTATTAGCCATGCTGATGGCAACGGTTACAAGTTTTGGATGGGAAATAATGATTATAAAAGGTTGGGTTACAATTACCCCTGAATTAAATGGCTTCGGACTTGATTTAATTTTTGTGTACTTGATCTGGATTGGAATAATTCTATTCTTGTATCCATTTTGTAAGAAATTTAGTGATTTCAAACTTAAAAACAATGACAAGAAGTGGTTAAGTTATTTGTAACTTCACTTGAATTGTTGGAAAGCCAATTTGTTGGTGTTAAAACAATTATCCTACTTCATTGGACAATATTTTTCTATTATTTGTACTTTCAATTATGATGCACGCCTATATTCCAATTATTTTCACTCTCGTTTTTGCAGTTTTTATAATGTACAACTTGCTGATTAAAAAAAATTATTCAAGATTAAAATCGACTTTGAAGTTGGGTCTCTTGTTTATGATTCTTTGGGCTTTGTTTTATTATTTAATTTTAAAGTAAATGAAGAACTCAATTGTCCTTTTAACATTTTTCCTTTTCTTAATTTATTCTTGTGGAAGAAATGGAGATAAGGACAAAAATTCAAGTCTTAAAGAAATTCGAAATAGTCAGGACGGAAAACTTTTTATACTTCTTAAAGAAAAAGATAGTTTACTTTTTCAAATTGGGTTTAATAATATGGACACTACAAACGTCTCAAGCATGATTTCGAAAGATTTTGAATTTTATCATGACATAAATGGAATTACGGATTCAAAAAATTCTTTCTTAGAAAGTTTAAATGGACTTCGGGATTTACCTTTTACCACTTGGCGCGTTTTGGTTGAAGAGTCTTTAGAGGTCTTTCCCCTGTACAAAGAAAACAAGAAGGAATTGTATGGAGCTATACAAAACGGGACTCATGACTTCTATCAGCAGGACAAGGAAGTGAAAAGTAAAGCAAAAAAAACAAATACAGCAAACTTCACTCATCTCTGGATCATTGAAGAAGGAGACTGGAAATTGAAACGAGTTTTTAGTTTCAATCATCATATCCCGGAACAATAGAATTCGCCTTTTCAGAATTTGTGGTATTTCTTTTTCATCATGTCATTGTTGGCAAATTTGTTAGTTAGGTTTTAGGCTCATTATTCGAAATTCTTACCTTCACTTCAAAAAAGAGATGACCCTAAAAAACCTTAGGTTAATTTTTAACGCAGTAATGCTTTTCCTGGGCGTTACAATTAGCATGAAATATTGGCAAACAGAGCAATTTTCGGCGATTAAACAAGTTTCAGTTCGAATAATGATATTAATTATCATTTATATCGGCTTGCATTTTTTTAAACGGTTGATTTATAAAAAAATAAATTGGTGGGATTGGCTTTATTACATAGCCCTAATAAGTGTTGCCATGCCGGTTTTGTTTGCCAATTCATTAAACGAAAATCTATACCATTGGGTGATAGATGTAGGTTGTATTTTCTTTATACTTCCATTACTAATTGATACATATTCTTGGTGGAAAGCCAGAAAAACCGACGAAAAATGAAAGTTCATTTTATAGCAATTGGCGGAAGCGCAATGCATAATTTAGCCATAGCCTTGAAAAGAAAAGGAATGGAGGTAACAGGTTCAGATGATGAAATTTTTGAACCATCAAAATCTAGATTGGCGAAAGATGGAATTTTACCCAATCACATCGGCTGGAATGCAGATTTAATTACTTCAGATTTGAATGCCGTTATACTCGGAATGCACGCTAGATCCGACAATCCCGAATTGCTGAAAGCCAAAGATTTGAATTTACCGATATTCTCCTACCCAGAGTATTTGTATGAACAGAGTAAAGATAAAAAGCGTCTTGTAATTGGTGGAAGTCATGGCAAAACGACTATTACCTCTATGATTTTGCATGTCTTCAAAGAACTAGGAATGAATGTAGACTACATGGTAGGTGCTCAGTTGGAAGGATACGATTGCATGGTGAAAATCACTGAGGATGCCAAAATAATGGTTTTGGAAGGTGATGAATATTTGAGCTCTCCAATAGACAGACGCCCCAAATTTCATTTGTATTACCCTGATGTAGCTTTGATTAGTGGAATAGCTTGGGATCACATCAATGTTTTTCCAACATGGGAGAATTACGTCGACCAATTCGATATTTTTTGTCAGAAAATTGCACCAAATGGCTATTTGACTTATGCCAACAACGACCCGGAAGTCAATAAACTAGGGGAGAAGTACGCTTCTAAAATAACAACTGTACCATACGATGTTCCCGAATACATAATGACGGATGACGGAACTGTTCTTTTTTGGGAAGGGGAAAAATATCCTCTCAAAATATTCGGTGCCCACAATTTGCAAAATCTGGTCGGAGCGATGCGTTTAGCAGAACAAGTTGGAGTTAGTTCAAAACAATTCTTCACTGCCGCACAAACATTCACAGGAGCTGGAAAGCGTTTGCAAAAAGTCATCGAGAAAGGAAATTTCATTCTTTTCAAAGATTTCGCTCATTCACCAAGCAAGTTGAAAGCAACGATTAACGCTGTTAAAGAACAATATACCGATAGAAAAGTCGTAGCCTGCATGGAATTGCATACTTTCTCTTCTTTGAACAAAGAATTCTTGCCATTGTACAAAAACACCATGGACAAAGCGGATGTTGCCGTAGTTTATTACAGTGACCATGTAGTTGAACACAAGAAATTGCCAGCTTTAGCGAAAACGGAGGTAGAAACCAATTTCGGAGGAAAAGTAAAGGTTCTAAAGAAAACGGAGGATGTTCAAACTTTTTTGCGTGAGCAAGATTGGAACAATTCCGTTCTATTGATGATGAGCAGTGGGAATTTTGATGGAATTGATTTCGATAAATTGGGTGAAGAACTAGCGAATACTTTGTAATTCAATCGGATGCATCAAATTAAAACCGCGAATGAGAAGCAGAGGGCAATCGAAATTTTAGTCGACGCTTACTTCCAAGCTGCGAATGTGACCTGGATGCTAAAAACAAAAAGCAAGAAGAATCTGAAAGCCATTCTTGATCTGCTTTTTTACGAAGCGAAGGCTAAAAATGGTGCTTACATTTCTGAAAATCAAACTTGTGTTCTTTTTCTGTACGATCAAAAAGAACGGTATATTTCTTTAAATCAAATCTTCAGGAAACTGCATGTACTCATTTTTGTAACAGGAATTTCCAATGGATTAAAAGCATTGAAGTTTCAAAAACAAGTTGCCACCATTCGCCCTAAAGAAGGATTACTTGGTATGGCTTTGGGCGTTATCGAAAACAAAATGACAACCGCTACCATTTTCGAAATGAAACGAACGGTTTTCGAAGTTTCAAAAGCAAAGAATCTTCCTATATATGCTGAAACGACAGTTCCACGATTGCTCAAATTGTATAAGGCATTGGGATTTGAGATCTATCGTGACATGAAGCATCCATATTGTGATTTGAATGTGTGGTTTTTAAAAAAAGAATAGTTTTTTTCTGAAAAAAACTTGGTCTTGGAACTTTTCTAAAAATGATTTATCGTTTTTTTGTAATTTGATGAACTAAACGGGATCACTTTGAAAAAACAAATTATAGTAACCAATTTTCTTTTTGCAGTTTATTTTATTGGTCTAAGTCAACCCTCCCGTGTAATTCCGATAATTGAGATTGAAGAAAGCATCATAGCAATGGCTGATTCTTTGCCCGAATACAAATCGAATGTTCATTCAACAGAATACGAAGGAAATCAATTGAGTGGTGTAGTCAGATGTATTTTTCAAGATTCGAAAGATAATTTATGGTTTGGAACACAAAATGGCCTATGCAGGCACGATGGAAGTTCTTTAGCGTATTTTGAATTGAAAAATTATTTGGGTCAAGGTGTTACGGTATACCAAATAACAGAGGACATTTCTGGGAACATTTGGATTGGACATGATGGAGGATTAACAAGTTACAATGGAAATGTTTTTAAAACGTATAATAGAAAAAACGGCCTACCAAGTGATGACGTTTGGTGTGTTCAAGCAGACAAGGAGGGATTAGTATGGTTGGGAACAGTTGATGGGCTATTTACTTTTAACGAAAAGGAATTTAAACCATTTTATATTCCTGAATCAACACCCGACCGCACAAAAGGTGTAACAAGTGCCAAAATGATTCATTCTATTTTACAGGATAGCAAAGGAAAAATGTGGTTTGCCACAAATGGTGGAGCTTACATTTTCGATGGAAATACATTTTCTAACCTATCCGAAAAGGAGGGGCTCTGCAACAACTTTGTAGATAAAATTATCGAGGATGCGAAAGGCAACATATGGTTTGCTACAGCTCACAATGGAATTTGTCGTTACGATGGAAAATCATTCGTAAGTGAATTGGACAGTATTGAATTAGGTGGGAGGCCTGTGAATAGTATACTAGAAGACAAAATGGGCAATATTTGGTGTGCAATAAAAAACCGAGGTGTTTATAAATATGGAGGAGAAAAATTCGAAAATTATACTGATTTTAGAGGTTTTTATTCGCAAGTTATTTTTCAAATTTACCAAGATCGAGCGGACAGAATATGGTTTGTCGGCCATAAAGGAGCTTTTCGTTTGGATGGGAAAACAATTTATAATGTAACACGCGATGGACCATGGTAATTCTTAGTTGGGGTTTAGGTAAATAATCAAGTAAAATAAATACAAAATGTTCGTTAAGGCAATAGAGGAGGTCGCAAAATATACACGACCAATACACACTATATCAAGAATTTACAAAGAAAAAATAGTTACACCTGGCAGTGCTACTTTCTTTTTTGTCAACGAATTGGGAGTGGCAATTACTTGTAAACACGTAATTGATTTAATTGGTAAAAGAAAAATCATTAATGATCATTATGATGCTTTTAAAAAGGAGAAAGAAGAAATAGGTAAAACTGATAGCTTAATAACAATTGAAGATCTTGAAAAGAAATACAATTTTAAAGAAGATGCCTTGATACAATTAAATGAGCTTTTTTCAGGTGTATCCACCGATAAAACTTTGAATTACAGATGGATTAGTCACCCAAAATACGATTTGGCGATTATAATGTTTGATAATTTTCAAAATCCAGCTTATCAGTCTCATGCTGTTTTCATGAAAGACACAACCGGTTTAAAGCAAGGAAAATTTTTATGCAGGTTAGGGTATCCATTTCCAGAATTCCAGAATTATAGATTTAATGAAGATTCAGATTCAATTGAATGGACAAACGAAGGATTGCTTCAAACGCCCTTTTTTCCAATTGAGGGAATGTTAACCCGAATTCTAGCGGAACCCGGAAAAGTAGTTGGGCTAGAACTTAGCACGCCAGGACTAAGAGGACAGAGTGGAGGTCCATTATTCGACGCAGAAGGGCTAGTGTGTGGTATGCAGAGTAGCACGAATCATTTGCATTTGGGTTTTGATATGAAAAATTTTGAATACAATGCTGCTGGCAAATTCATCAACATCAACAACCAACCGTTTTTGCATGTTGGCCATTGTGTTCACGTCGATATCATTAAAGACTTTTTGACAGCTAACGGCGTTAAATTTTATGAAGGGTAATTATATTTTCAACTTATGGCTGGATATCACCTTTTGCGCAAGAAATTTTATATTTATCCTTGTACTTTGTTTCAAAATATGACGAAATCTTTTCTATCTGTAATTATTATTGTTTTGGGCTCCGTTTCAATTTATGCTCAGGAGGTTGATTCAACGCGTACTTTGGTCCAAAATGGCTGGATAGAAAAAATGAACGATAAAATTGCATTGGATGTTTCTTTGAACAATTCTTACAGCACTTTTGAGGTCAAAACCGAGACAAACAGAATCATTCTGTATCCAAATACACCGAGCAATTTGCGTTTAAAATTAAATTATAGATTCATTTCATTTGCCTTTCAGCTTTCTCCTGATTTTTTACCAGACAATGGAGATGAAGATCTAAAAGGAAAAACCAAATCTTTTGCAATTGGAACTGGATTAATATTTAAACATTGGTTTTTTGATGTTTCGTATTCAAAAGTAAGAGGATACTATCTAAAAAACACCAATGATTTCATTCCTCAGTCAAAAGGTGATCCATTTATTCAATTCCCAGATTTGTACTACCAAGGAATTTCCCTTTCCTCAGGTTATTACAACAATTCAAAATTTTCATTTCGGAGTTTAACTTCACAGACTGAGCGTCAATTAAAAAGTGCAGGTAGCTTCATTCCTGTTTGCAATTTTAGCTACTTTATTATTGATGATAAATCTAACGGGACAAGTGCTCAAAAATCAAACAATACTGAAATAAATATTGGTCCGGGTTATGCCTACACCTTTGTTTTAAAAGAAAAATTTTATTTGTCGTTGGGGGTGTTAACCAATTTTGGATACTTAAATACCAAGTTAACGACTAAAACTCCATCGGGTACTTTTACAGCGAATCAAGACAATTTTATTTTCAGATGGGACGGTAAGACAGGCATAGGATACAACGGAAGTAAATTCTATTCTGGATTGTACGCGAATTTATCAGGAACCCAATACAGGCAAGAGAATACGACCGCCATGAATTTCGAGACACGTGTGGTTTATCATCTCTTTATTGGTATGCGTATAAATTCACCAAAAGTTATTGATCGACAAATTGATAAAATAGAAAACAAATTCCCTTAGTTTATAAACTAATAATTCTTGTTTTTATTCGTTTTATTCTGAAATAATCATTCAAAGAAAAATGAGAAACAAAGCAACTATCTTACTAACATTTCTTTCTATCTGGCTTTTAGTGTCATTTCAAATCCAAGAATTACCTGCAGCCAATGAAAAAGTCCTTGAGTTTTGTGAAGAGAATATGAAAAAGAAAATAGGCCGAGGTCAATGTTGGGATTTGGCCGAAGCCGCGTTGAATTATGCGGATGCAAATTGGAGCACTCCGTACAACTTTGGTAAAGAGATAGATTGGAAATCAGACCCAATATTAGCTGGTGATGTTCTTCAATTTGAAAAAGTAAAATTTAAGTCGGCAAATAGCACAGCAGAATTTCCGCATCATACAGCTATAGTATATGAAGTTTTGGAGAAAGGAAAAATTATAATTGTACATCAGAATTTTAACAGTGTTCAAAAACTTACCACATTAGAATTGAATTTAAACGAGTTAAACAAGGGGCTTTTAATGTGTTTTAGACCACAAGAAAAATAAAATATCAACGTATTAAACTATGAAAAAAGCGATACTAATATTGCTTGCCTTCGTGACAATTTTAAATGTTTTCGTGCTTTTTTGGTGGTTTTATGTTTCTTTTCAATACGATGATTTTGAAAATGTTCGTCGCGAATTCTTTCGCGTTTTCCCAGATTTCTTTAAAAGAGGCCGGAATCTTGGATATGTTACCCTTTTGACGAGTTTAGCAACATTTTTAGTTTTGTTTTTTGTATCCAACAATAAATACAGACTCTTCACTAAAACTTTGATTATTATTAATATTTTTTTGTTGACTTGCAATTTGTGGAGTATGATGTAAGAGTAAAATTAGCAGAGTAAACTACCTAGACTAATTCATACCGAAAACCTATCTTTACAACCATACATCAATAAAACATTTTGAATAAAGATCTTTTACTTATAACACCGCCTTTTACGCAGCTGAATACGCCCTATCCGGCGACAATGTATTTGAAAGGGTTTTTAAACACGAAGAACATTACTTCTTTTCAAATGGATTTGGGAATAGAGGTTATTCTTGATCTTTTTTCAAAAATAAAGTTTCTAGAGATTTTTAAAAGTACGTCAAACCTTATTCATACTAAAAGTGAAAATGCCCGACGAATTTACAATTTACGCGAAGCGTATATTCAGCCCTTGGATGAGATAATTGAATTCCTACAGGGAAAAAAACCTAGTTTCGCCCGACAAATTTGCTCCGATGATTTTTTACCTCAAGCCTCTCGTTTCGCTCAACTCGATGATTTAGAATACGCCTTTGGAAATATGGGCATTCAAGACAAAGCCAAGCATTTGGCCACTTTGTATTTAGAAGATTTATCGGATTTCATAATCGAATGCATCGATCCAAATTTTGGATTTAGTCGTTATGCAGAACGTATGGGTATGAGTGCGAATTCCTTTGATGAGTTGTACGGAAAATTGCAAGAAAAGGAAACCTTCATAGACACTTTATCGCTTGCAATACTTGATAAAAAGCTGAAATCGGTTCAGCCGCAATTGGTTTGTTTCTCTGTGCCATTTCCCGGAAATTTATACAGTGCTTTTCGTTGTGCACAATTCATAAAAGCGAATTATCCTGAGATGAAAGTTGCAATGGGCGGTGGTTTTCCGAATACAGAATTGCGTTCTCTTTCAGATGTTCGAGTTTTTGAATTTTTCGATTTCATCACTCTAGACGATGGCGAAGTTCCAATAGAATTGTTGGTGGAAAACATTCAGAATCCAAAAAGTCAAGAGTTTAAACGGACATTTCTATTAGAAAATGGGGAAGTGGCCTACAAAAACAATACTTCAAAATCCGATTACAAACAAAGTGAAGTTGGAACTCCGGATTATTCCGATTTGCAATTGGATAAATACATTTCTGTCATTGAAATAGCCAATCCAATGCACAGTCTTTGGAGCGACGGTAGATGGAACAAACTCACGATGGCTCATGGTTGCTATTGGGGTAAATGTACGTTTTGCGATATTTCTTTGGACTATATCAAGATCTATGAACCCGTTGCTGCTAAACTGTTAGTGGATAGGATGGAAGAGTTGATTGCTCAAACTAATGAAACTGGTTTTCATTTTGTAGACGAAGCCGCGCCACCATCCTTGATGAAGGCATTGGCTTTGGAAATCATTAAACGCAAGCTTACCGTTTCGTGGTGGACAAACATTCGTTTTGAAAAGAACTTCACTCAAGATTTGTGTCATTTGCTTAAAGCGTCTGGTTGTATTGCCGTTTCAGGTGGTTTAGAGGTCGCTTCTGACCGTTTATTGAAATTGATTGACAAAGGAGTCACCGTTGAACAAGTAGCTCAAGTCACACGAAATTTTACCGGAGCGAATATAATGGTGCATTCTTACTTGATGTATGGATACCCAACACAAACGGTCAATGAAACCATCGATAGTTTAGAAATGGTGCGTCAACTATTCGAAGTTGGTGTCCTTCAATCCGGTTTTTGGCATCAGTTTGCTTTGACAGCGCACAGTCCGATCGGCATGAATCCAGAGGAATACAGTATTGTTGCTGACAAGAAAGACATATATTTCGCGAACAACGATATCCAGTTTACTGATACTACAGGAATTGATCACAATCAATTCAGTTACGGTTTAAAAAAGTCGCTTTTCAACTACATGCACGGCATTGGTTTTGAGTTGCCTTTGCAAAATTGGTTTGATTTTAAAATTCCCAAAACCAGCATTCATCCAGATTACATTTACAACTGTTTGGAAACACCGATGGAATTCAACACTAAACCAACAGCAAAAGTTCTGTGGTTAGGGAACGAACCAACATTTAATGAATTTACGAAAAGTAAAAAAGGTCAAACTCGTGAACTGCTTGAAATGACCTTTCACACCACAACCGATACATTCAGCGTTGTAACTGGAAAGGATGAAGGAATTTGGTTTGTTAATCAATTGAAATCCTTAACTCAAGAAAGCGAAATATTACCAACCTTTGCCCAACTTCAAACCGATTTCGAAACCACTATGGACGATTTTGAATTGTTTTGGTATTCCAAGCCTATTGGAGTTTTAAGGAAGAATGGGTTGTTGGTTTTGTAATGCATCTAACTCTTTTTGACATCGGGTTTACGGATGCAGAAAAGACTAGCAATGAGTATAGTTTAAGCATTGACTAATATTTCTGAAACAAAATGCTTGTCATGTTTTTCTAGGCTACTTTTCTTTAAATTTGGAAATCGAAATTAGATAATAATAAAAATTAGATTTACTTTTCAAAATGACAACCACTGCATCCGAGGCCGTAAAGATTATTAAAAGTTCCGATAACGTATTTATACACTCTGCAGCAGCGGCGCCCAAATGTTTGATAGAAGCGATGACAGAAAGACATGGCGAATTAAAGGATGTCAGCATTTATCAAATTCACACGGAAGGACCTGCCCCTTATGCCAATGAAGAATATAACGAGTCTTTTAAAGTAAAAACATTTTTTGTCGGTTCCAACATGCGGAATAATATTCAAAACGGCAATGGTAGCTACATTCCAATTTTTTTAAGTGAAGCCCCAGCCTTGTTTAGAAAAGGTATAATACCGATTGATGTTGCGTTAATCACAGTTTCTCCACCCGACCAACACGGATATTGTTCTTTGGGTTCATCGATAGATATTTCCTTGGCAGCGACGCAAAGTGCAAAAACTGTAATTGCTCAAATCAATGATCAAATGCCCAGAACCCACGGGGATGGAATAATTCACATTAGTGAGATTGATATTCAAATTGTACAATCAGAACCTTTACA
>JAHEMP010000096.1:0-2616 GCA_024643585.1 Crocinitomicaceae bacterium
TGGTTCGGATAACGACAAAATCAAACAAATAGCAACAATATCTGCAAACAACGATGAGGTTATAGGTGCCTTGATTGCAAAAGCGATGAAAGTTGTTGGAAACGACGGTGTAATCACAGTTGAAGAAGCAAAAGGAACGGAAACGGAAGTTAAAACTGTAGAAGGAATGCAATTCGACAGAGGATACCTTTCCCCTTACTTCGTTACCAATACAGATAAAATGATCACTGAAATGGAAAACCCATTGATTTTGATCTACGACAAGAAAATCACCAACATGAAAGAATTGCTTCCGGTATTGGAACCAGTTGTTCAGGCGGGTAAAGCCTTGTTGATTATTGCGGAAGACATCGACGGTGAAGCGTTGGCTACATTGGTTGTAAATAGAATTCGTGGTTCACTGAAAATTGCAGCCGTAAAAGCTCCAGGATTCGGTGACAGAAGAAAAGCCATGTTGGAAGATATCGCTATCTTAACTGGAGGTCAAGTTATTTCCGAAGAACGCGGTATGACATTAGAGAATACCACTATGGACATGTTGGGAACGGCTGTCAAAGTGGATATTGACAAAGAAAACACGACCATTATTAATGGAGCTGGAGTGAAAAAAGACATAACAGCGCGTGTGAACCAAATCAAAGCGCAAATTGAAAGTACAACTTCAGATTACGACAAGGAGAAATTGCAAGAGCGTTTGGCAAAATTAGCTGGAGGCGTTGCTGTTCTTTATGTTGGGGCCGCGACTGAGGTTGAAATGAAAGAGAAAAAAGACCGTGTAGACGATGCTTTAGCCGCAACTCGTGCAGCAGTAGAAGAAGGAATTGTACCTGGTGGTGGAGTTGCTTTGATACGCTCAATTAGTTCTTTGGATAAATTAAAAGGATTGAATGAAGACGAGGATACAGGAATTCAAATCGTACGTCGTGCGGTGGAAGAGCCTTTGCGACAAATCATCACAAACGCTGGTGAAGAAGGAGCTATAATCGTTCAGAAAGTGAAAGAAGGTAAAGCAGATTTCGGTTTCAATGCACGTACCGAGAAATTTGAAGATTTATACAAAGCAGGTGTAATCGATCCAACGAAAGTTACACGTATTGCTATGGAAAATGCAGCTTCAATCGCATCTATGTTGTTGACAACAGAATGTGTTATTGCTGACGAACCAGAAGAAGCTGGACACGATCATTCTCATGGAATGGGTGGTGGAATGCCAGGCATGATGTAAAATTGGATTAGCGAATTACGGATGCCTGATTACGGATATCTTTATCCGCAATTTGTTATCCGCAATCCGCAAATCAAAAGGTCTTGGTTTTTGACTCTTGTCAGAAATCATTTCCGTTTCAGAGCTACCGCTATGCGGATGCGAAGAACGACAATATATAGAATCCCTCAAGACTTTAGTTTTGGGGGATTTTTTATTGCTTCATTTCCTGTCCACATTGACTGCAGAAAATGGAGCCAATACGATTGTTATGTCGGCAGTTTTCGCAGAGGTTTTCTTTTTCCTCTTCTTTATTTTCTTTTGCGAATTCAACGGAAATAAGGCCTGTTGGTACTGCGATGATAGCGTATCCTAATATCATCATAACGGAAGCCAACATTTTTCCTGTTGCGGTTCCGGGCGCAATATCTCCATACCCAACAGTCGTAACAGTTACGACAGCCCAATAAATGGAAGTTGGTATACTATCAAAACCATTTTTTCCCCCTTCAATAACGTACATTAATGTACCAGCTAGGATAATCATCATAACGACGAAAAACAGGAACACCATTATTTTATAGTAACTTGCTTTCAAGGAACGCATTAGCGTTTGAGATTCCGAGGTAAATCGACTCAATTTTAGGATTCTAAATATTCTAAGCAAGCGCAGTGCTCGAACCACTCTGAAAGAAGTATAACCGGCAATAAACGGACTAATAAAAGTTGGTAGAATACTTAATAAATCGATTACTCCCCACATACTGAAAATGTAGCGAATGGGTTTCGGAGAGACGATTATTCGCAAAGCATATTCGATGGTAAACAGAATGGTAAATACCCATTCAATAGAATGCAGAGGGCTACCATACTTTAATCGAAATGAAGGGACACTTTCAATCATTACGACTAAAACCGAAAAGAGTATTAAAAACAGTAAAACAACATCAAAATTTCGTCCAGCCTTCGTAGTGGTTCCGAAAATTATATCGTACAGTTTTTGGCGCATATCTTAAAGTTAGAAAGAATTTTGTCCTTGAGCGACAATTTTTCTACTTATTGGTTTTCCAAACTTCAATATATTCGTTTGAATTTCTCGGATTTAGTTTGTGAAGCACTCTGTCAATTGTACTCGGTTGACACTTTTTCTCCAATTTCATATTCGGATAAAATGGTTTGTACTGATTTATCCTTTCTTCTAACCTATCGTCACCGATGAAAAGGATATAATCATATGAAGATTCCTGTTCAGCTAATAAAGGGACAACAGGCTCATCTCTTTCTCTAAATTGAGCTTCCCAACTTTTACTATAAAACTTTGGCATCATGGAAATTTTAGAATCTCCGGATGCTTCAACCAAAATATGCTCCTTCTCCATACCATTATTGTACAGAGCATACATTGCTTCAAT
>JAHEMP010000096.1:2626-8128 GCA_024643585.1 Crocinitomicaceae bacterium
AAGGAATATTCAAAACCCAAAAAGCTTTCCAAGAAAAATTCCAGGCTTTGTTCCAAAAAGGTGATTTGCGCAAATAATCGATTCCAATGATGGAGAGAATTACCACCACAGGAAAAACAGTCAAAATGAATCGTTCTTGCCTATTAGGATAAGCAGTATGGAATAGTATAAAAATGATGGTAGGCAAAAACAACAACCACTGTTCCTTTGATGATTTGAAGAACCCAACCATAGCTAATAGTCCCAAAGGGAAAAGTAAAACCCCAAATAAAACGTAGAAATACATGAAGTAATTGGTGTTGATCATATAACTTACCCCTTCGTTCACATTGTACGTGAAATACGCGATAAACTCAGCAAAAGGATAACCCCAAATCAAGAAATCAACTAATCCTTGGGTTACAGCAAAAAGCAATAAAACCCCTCCACAAAAAAGAAAAAATTGTTTCCATTGCATTTTAAAGAAATAATAGGCAGCCAAACCAACAGCGAAAACCCCTATTTGATAGCGAAAGGAAACAGCCATCCCCAGCAACATACCAGCATATAAAAAATCAATCGCTTTTCTTTCGCGAACCAAAAGCCAAACTCCCCACATTAAAAATGGAACACTTGTCATTTCTACTAAGTTCCGTACAGATAAGAATGGCATCATCCAAAGCAAAGAAAGTATCCAGCCAACGATTACTGCGTTGTTGCGATTTGAAAGTTTCTCCGTTATTTTAATTCCAAAATAAACTATGAAAATAGAAGCTAAAGCGTGTAGAATTCTATTAAAAACCATCAAAATCATAGGGTTTTCGAGACCAAAAAACTTTGCAACGACGAAAAAGAAATAATTAATGCCAACATACGTAAAGCTATGACCTTCTGGTCCGCCCCTGTTGTTGTCTGACCATGGTAACCAACCGTTGTAATCAAAACCGTCGGCCCACGAACTCGCAGATTCAATGATTAGAAAATGGTCATCGTGCATACCATAACCTGCGGAAAAAACAGCAGACAATAATCGGAATACTAAGCCAACAAAAATTATGGTTTTGAAAGAGGAAAAATCAATTCTGTTTAGCATACACCGTTTAATTTAACCCCACAAAAGTAGCCAAAAGTATTAGATTTACTTATTCCAACTAACAAGGAATAACGGAATTCAGTATTTTTGATTCTGCCTATGACAAACATCTCGCTCAATTTTAACCAAGTCGCTGAATTGCCAACTTATGTTGTTCTCTTGGCTTTCGGAATCCCGTTTCTCGGTGGATTGGTGTTCTTTATCTATACCACTAGATATGCTAGCATGTGGCAAAAAGGAATATTTCCAAAAAAACTAAAGCCGAGCGAAGATAATTTTCTAGAGGCATATTTAGCACTTGGCGCAAAGTTGATGACCATTGATTACAAGTCGACAAAAGGCAAAATAATGTTCATCAATCAATATTTTAACCGATACTTCAAATTTGCAAATTACAATTTTGGAGATTCCATTATTTACTCCTTTCGTAACCCTATAAATACGAAAACAGTTACAGATTGGATGAAAATTCACCTAAAAACGGAAGGTGAAAGATCTCAAGTCGTTTATTTTTTGACGGGCCTTGCGATGGTTAGTGGAGCCATTACCCCTGGAGAGTTGGCTTTTTTAAAAGCCATAAATTCCGATCTCGAACTAAAACCAGATAATTTAGTTAGAATCCTCTCCATTTTTGCCGCTTATGAACAGAAAAGACAGGATAGTACTGAATCTACCACGAAACCTAAGGTTAGCAAATATGCCTATGAAATCCTAGGAGTATCTGTTGGAGCGACAAAAGAAGAAATTAAAAAAGCCTATAGAAAAATGGCGAAAATTCATCACCCCGATAATTTTGTTAACTCCTCTTTGTCTCAACAAAAAATGGCAGAAGAAAAGTTTATAGAAATTCGAAACGCTTATGAAAGTTTAAAAGCTTAGATCATCCCAAAATACTTCCAAACTCCGAATTCCTTTTTAAAAATGGAGTTCTCATGAATGTACCTTAATTTTCCCTTTTCTTTAAAATAGGCCTTGAATTCGACTGTTCCTTGGTAGTCGTTTTCCGTACCTTTCGTTTTAGCAAGTATTTCTAAACGCTCCCATTTCACAGATTTTGCCCAGTCCACAATCTCCTTTTCATTCACGTTTTTTCTCGTCTCAGAATGATGAGTTTCGATGAGATATTCGCCTTTTGCCAAGGTGAAAGCTGTATAGCGTGAGCGCATTAGGTCTTCGGCTGTTTTAATAAAAACCGGATTGGAATGTGCCACTGAGCAACAGAATGCGAATGATTTTAAACTACCGCAGGGACAATTATCATTGGAATTAAAATTCATTTTATTGGTTCTTCAAAACGATTGAACAAAAAATAGTTATTTGTACTCCCCAATAATATGATCATTTTTTGGATATCTGAAAATACTTAAAATCAAGGAATTCGGATTGTCGGCTATTATTGCTGGATAAACAATTGTTCCAGTAATTTCTTTAGTTGTATTCTCAAAAATTAAACGGTGACGCGAAATCAGTTCCCCATTCGCTTTATTAAATTCCAATTCTGCCAATATCCCACTTTCTCGGGATGATTTTTTGTTGGAATTGGGAATGTACAAACCAGACTTGTCATAACTTTTCGGTGAATCTACAAAAAGAACTTTGATTCGTTTGTCAGTGTATAAAAAACTCTGGAACAAAGCACTCTTTGTCGCCACAGTTGTCACTTTATCAACTTGCCTTTCATCATCCAAAGTAATCAAAGTCAAATTATTGTTTTCATAGGGAATTCCGTCCTTTTTTTTCGTCACGACAGTTCCCGCAAACAGTCTTATGCTTCCATCATTCTCAATAAATGCCTCTATCAAATCTAAATTCCCGTAGCTCTCCGATGAAAAATCTTTTGTAATCTGCTTTTCTGAATTGGCTAATAGATTATTTGACAATGGAATATAATCCTCTGTCAATTGACTCATTTCATCATCGAAATCCAAAACGACAAGACCGTGCACTTCCTCTGTCTGGTAATAACCTATAATTGTAAAGAAATTATTTTCTCTTGGTCTTATTAAAAAATCACGAAAATTAACATCAACGGATATACCAAAAGGTTTGAATTCTCCATTGGTAACCACATAAATTCCTTTGTTTATTTTGAAAAGCGCTGTGTTATCAGAAACAACAAACAAGGAACCAAGTTGATCCATAAATTCACTTAGCGCATTGTTAAATGGAATATCATAGAAAAACTCTTTGTTAGAAACCAATTCCATTTCAGCGTTGAAAAAAACAGCTCGAATTAAATCGGGTCCTTTTACATTTTTAGCATATTCAATGAAAACAGACTCGCCCGTTATTGAATTGGTTTTAAATTCTTTATGGGAAAAATAATTGTCGGCGTGAATGTTCAACAACTCTTTTTCCTCAACAAGTATCAAGTTTTGGTCAAGCACAACTTTAATAAAAGTAAAGTCTTTGCTTTTTATTGAAACAGCCAAAATAATTTCAAGATTGCCTGTGTTACTTCGTGCATTAGAATTTAAAATGAAAAAACGAGTATTTCCTAAATTTTCTTGATTAAAAAACTTACCACCTAAATTTTCCCATTTCATTTTCTTGAAAGAACCAGTAGTCAAATCTGTAGTCATTAACTCGGCAGAACCTAAATAATACAATGTATTACCAATAGCATAACTGTAGTAACCGTATCCTGTTTTTTCCTTTGTTAAATCAGCTTTAAAATTAATTTGTTCATGACTTATAAAGGGAAGAAAAGAAAGTAAGAAGACGTTGATAAAATATTTCATTTGTTCGCTAATCTGTCAATCACAAAACGCCCACTAAATGCTTATTCTTCCCGTAAATGAAAAAATTCAAAATTATAGAATCTGTATTTCCATATATTGGAGAATAATGAAGTATGTTTCCTTTGATTTCAAGCTCACTATTTTGAAATTTCAACAAACAAGGACTATTTATTTTCCCAGTTGATTTATCGTATTCCATATAAACGAACTCCGCATTATTAGAAGAAGACTCACTTATTTTTCCTGGTATATGCTTTCCTGTTTTATCATAATTTTTTGGGGAATCTATGCCAATTATTTTTAATGTTTTTTCTGAATTGACAAAAGCTTGATAATCCCAAATTGATGAAACCAATGTATTTGTTTGAATTTTTTCGCGATCTGGTTTAATTGAAATTATATTTAAATTCTCACGGACTATAATACCTCCTTTGTTGTTTTTCATAGGAACGGTTCGGGTCAAAAGGAGCACTGAACCATCATCATCAACAAAAACATTTTCCAAATCCAAATAACCATAACTGGTACTTGTAAAGTCGCCTTTTAGTTGATTCTTGGCATTGGCCAAAAGCTTATTAGGTAAATCAATATAATTTGCTGATGTCTGTGTAGCGGTTTTGTCAAAATCCAACACCAATGCTCCATGCTTACCATTTCCGTCCTTTTGACCATAATCGGAATACAACCCAACCAATACAAACCCATTATCTTTGGTATGCCGTAACATGTATGAACTAAGATTTCGATCAACAGTCAATTCAAGAGGCTCAATTCTATCTGAACTTCGAATAATGTATATTTGATTGTTAATATTAATCAGCGCCTCTTCCGCGGAAACAACGAACAAAGAAAATAGATTCAAACCAGATCCAGCGGTATTGGCATTCGTCTCTATTACCATTGAATATTCATCACTTGAAACAAGTTCCATATCTCTGTCAAAAAAAACGGCACGCATGAAATCTTCTTTTCCAGAGTTAGCCAAATGCTCAAAATACAGCAATTCGCCTGTTTCAGGATTGGATCGGAAAATCTTTTTATACGGATGAAAATTGGATTTAATGCGACTAAGGATAGTTTCTTCAACAACACTCAAATTTTCATCAATTTCTAA
Organism: Crocinitomicaceae bacterium; assembly: GCA_024643585.1. Classification (GTDB taxonomy): domain Bacteria; phylum Bacteroidota; class Bacteroidia; order Flavobacteriales_D; family Crocinitomicaceae; genus UBA2040. Next base: position 7,554 of record JAHEMP010000096.1, read on the forward strand.
GCGAATAAATAAGAGTTCATTGTTTTCCTTTGTTAGTTCTAAAATAAGCCTCAAATTTCCATTTACACTAAACAAATCCGAAGGTGAAAAAGTATACTTTGTCTTTTTCAAATTTTCTTGCTCGAAGAATTTAAGACCTAAATCTTCCCATTCAAAAGTTTTATCAGTCCCTTTGTCGATATTCATTGCATGAATCTCATATGGATTCAAGCAATACATGGTATTGGTAATCGTAAGCTTTTTGAAATCTCCAAAAAGAGAAATTAATTTTTCTTTGGTGAAATCTGCTTTATAATCTACTTGGCCAAAAGAAATTTTGGCAAAAACAAGTGCCAAGAGAAATAGTGTTTTTTTCATATGAATATTGGAAATTGGGTTAGCTATAGAATGGGGATAAAAGTAGAAAATTAATTTTAAAAAAAAAGGACCTCTTTCGAAGTCCTTTATCCAGTTATTTTGAAACTATTGTTTAGTATCTGTAATGCTCTGGCTTGTATGGTCCTTGAACGTCAACTCCGATGTACTCAGCTTGATCGTTTCTAAGTTCAGTCAACTCAGCTCCAACTTTCGCAAGG
>JAHEMP010000357.1 GCA_024643585.1 Crocinitomicaceae bacterium
GAAATTCCCGGTTACTATTCGTGAGGCAAATTCCTTCTTGTAAATAGGTGAAGGATTGCTTTTTAATGCAAATTGCAAGGCGTCGTTCACGATTCTATTCCTGAACGTTTTGCTTTCTATGGAAACATTTTTCGCTGTTTCCATGTCATTCTTTTCTTTCGGGACAATGTCCAATAATAACACCTCACAACCAATGTTTGCAAAATGACAAGCTATTCTTGACCCCATTACTCCGGAGCCTAAAATAGCTACTTTTCGTATGTATTTTTTCATAATTTGTTGCTTTCGTATTTAACCATCTCACAGAGTTCTTGGTCGGTGATCTGTTCTATTTTTTCTATTACTTCGAAGTAAACTTTCAGTTTCCCCTTTGGAATTTTGTCCAGTAGTTTTTCATTGAAATTTACGATAACTTCTCTGGTTTCTCTTCTTTTTTGAACGCCTGTTTCTGTTAAAAAAATTAAAACCTTACGCTTGTCTATTTTGTCAAACTGCCGTCGAATGTAACCTGCGTCTTCCATTGTTTTCAAGGTTCGAGACAAACTTGTCGGTTCCATACCCATTCTAGGCCCGAGCTGCGTACTTGGAGTCCCTTCTTTATCTATAATCATCAAAATGAAGCCGATCGAACTCGTAATTTCACTGTGCGCCGCTTTCTGATTGTACATGCGTGAAATCTTGTGCCAAAGTTGCCTCAGTACGTGATCTACTAAAATATGTTTTTCACTATTCATTAAACAAGTAATAATTTTAAACCCCTAAGTTAAAAATAATAATTTAATATTATGCTAGCATAGGAAAAAATAGCTATTGGAGCGCTTCGCTTTTGGGAGTTGGGTCGTCCTCCGGACTGTTGGGACGTCTTTGGACTGTTGGATGTTGGATGTTATCGTAAATATTTTTTTTAAATGGAATTTATGGAGAATGCAGTTAATTCTCAACAAAAACTAAATCCACCAGTTCGCAAAGCTAACGTTCCAACAGAGGGCAAAGCGAACGTCCCAACACCCATAAGCGCAGCGATCCAAAAGCGAAGCGACCTATACCCACTCTTCTCTTAAAATCTTCACCGTTCCTTTAAAATAAGAAACCAATTCACGATTTTGATTGTAGGTTTTCACTTCGTAAAGTCCGATTGATTTTCCACGGTTGATTTCCGTGCATTCAGCTCTGAGAATATCATTTTCTTTGACCGGTTTCAAGTGAGATATTCCGGTTTCAATGCTTACGCAATGTTGACCGTAAGAGTTGGAGGCAAAAGCCAAAGCTGAATCAGAAATAGAATACGAAATGCCACCATGAGCAATATGAAATCCGTTGAGCATTTCTTTAGTGACTTTCAATTCCAAAGTACATTTTCCATTTGAAATTTCAAGAACAGAAATACCCAACCAACGGGAGAATTCATCCTTCTCCATCATTTTGTTGACTATTTCTTTCGGCGACATTAGGCTTCGACCGCTTTTGACATTAGAGTAATCATCGCGATTGTTACAATGAACAATTGTGTTGCGGTTTCGTCTGTTAAGCTTGATCCATCCTCGTCCTCGGTAGAAATTTCCAAAGCCATGAATTGAGCTAAATGCGGCTGATCACAAAAATCTTCCAACATATCTTGATCGTCGCCGTCGTTTTCAAAATATTCATCCAACATTTCAAAATACGGTTCTTCAAAATCGTCGATATCCGCTTCTTTAACGGCGACTGTGCGAATTCCTTCTTGCGTAAACGCCTCTGAAATAAGACAGAAATAATAAATAATTAATCCTTCCAGTTGCTCATTTTCATATTCCAGAGCAGCCGACATTAAATACGCCAACAAAGTATCTTGCGCCAAAGCATAGGTTTCGGACAACTTTTCTAGACCATCGTCATCCAAATTATCAACCTTTTTAATCGCTTTTTCAATGCTTTCGAGAGAAACGTGTTTCATGTTATTTAATATTTAGGTCAAAGTTAATCTTTCTAAACCAACGAACAATTGAAAATTCAAAGCTTGATAAATTTTCACTAATCACAAGCGTCCTCATCTATTAATTTCAAATCGATAAGCAGATAATGAAAACCATGCCATTTCGATGTTTTATCCTTTCGTTTTAGGGTCATTTCCTTGTATTGAAAAAGGTAAAGGTCTTTCTTTTTACCCCGTCCTTTCCGCGAAAAGTAGTTCAAAAAATATTCGAATTCTCGAATAACTTCCCTTTCCACTTCTGT
>JAHEMP010000097.1 GCA_024643585.1 Crocinitomicaceae bacterium
CAAACCGACAATAGCTACTCAATGGCCCTCCATCATTGGTCGAAACCTGCTCCTTCTCAATTTTTCTCAGCCAATCGAAACCACCATTTATACCAATCTTAAAGGCGATAATATCCTTGTAATAGTAGTCGTAAAAATATTGAGAATATCCCCTGTTGTCGTAATAGGTATTTGAAATGACGAAATATTGTTCCATGGATCCAACAATACTACCATCCTCTAAAATTTCTGTTTGTCGCATTTTATAATCGAACAGTTGAGGCTCACTTTTACCTTTGGCTTCTTTTCTATTGGATTTCTCTATTTCTTTCTGAGACCAGTCACTTATAATAAAGTTCTTTTCAAATTTTTCAAAACCTTGGTCTACCATCGTACTAGTTTCAAAATCAAAGCGCAGAAAAAACAGGCCTGCGCCTCCAGACTGCATAGGTTCTCCATATACACCTGTAAGCGTAAATAATTTGTTATTGTCCGAATTCATGCTCATCGTTTCAACTCTTTTGCCTTTCAAATCCACTGTAAATTGATCCGTTAGATCAGGCGTAATGTGGAACAAATGAAGAGCGCGATAATTCATGTAGTTTTTAAAAAGTTTTTTTGTTTCAGGTTCTGAATATTCAGTAACAGAAATAAAATAATTGCCAGTGTTGGATAAATAATGTTCGTTTATTTCGGCTAAATCTCCCCTAAAAGGCAAAACATAATCCCCTTCTGAAATTTCATTTAGTTGATTATCAAATACTTTGAAGCCGTATTTGTCTTTATTTTCATTTTTCCCAGGGACATTCCATATTACAGCAAAAAAATCATTGTTCTCCGATGTTATGATGTCAAAATTACCTCTATTGTAACCCCATTCTAAATCATAACTTGCTAATACTATACCATCCCCTTCTGGTTTTAATTCTGCATTGTACTTCTGTAAAAAGAATAAATCTTTGCCTTCCCTTCTATCGCTAAGAAAAACAACCAGTTCATTTCCTATTTTTTTTACCCCTTCAAAAAGTGCAACGTTTCCTTTTAATTTGGTACTTATCCTTCCCGTTTCGGTTAATTTAAAATTGTCGTACCGGGAAACTGACAAACTTCTTCTAGATTGTCGAATGGCATAAAATTGATCCCCGGAAATAGGTAAAACATCAATTACCGAACTCCCATTGCTCTTTTCAATCCCACCCCATTGAATGTCATATTCTTGGCAAAATGCAAAAACGGATAACGTCAATAAATAAGTTAAAAGAATAATTTTTCGCGTTTTCATTATTAGCCGATTTAAATGAATTGCTAGTCAAATAAAAGATCAAAACAATTTAATCAAATTTATTGTTTTGAAATCAATAAAGCTCTCAAAACAAACAAAAGATCAAATCTATACCCTTTGAATTATTTTTTTCCCAAAGAAAGCATCCTTCTGTTCCTTCATTGAGAGTCAATAAATAGACAATTTATAGTTACTTTTAAAGCTTAAAATATTCTCAAATAATTAATGGATAAATTCATCGAGGTAAAAGGAGCCAGAGTTCACAACTTAAAAAGTTTAGACGTTAAAATTCCTCATGGGAAGATGACTGTTGTGACTGGGTTGTCGGGTTCTGGCAAATCTTCGTTGGCTTTTGATACCTTGTATGCAGAAGGACAAAGACGTTTTATCGAGAGTTTATCTTCGTATGTTCGACAATTTTTAGGTAAACTCGACAAGCCGGAAACGGATTATATTAAAGGAATAGCCCCGGCAATAGCCATTGAACAGAAAGTAATTACCAACAATCCTCGATCAACCGTCGGCACAACTACGGAGATTTATGATTACATGAAAATACTTTTCGCTCGTGTTGGACGAACTTTCGATCCCAAAACCGGCGAAGAGGTAAAAAAACACAATGTTCAGGATGTTTTAAACCTACTTAAAGAACAAAGTTCAACCACAAAAGCAATGATTTTAAGCCCTATTTTGGGTTTTGAAAAATACGGAATTGAAAGACAACTTCAACTCCTTTTTGATCAAGGTTATTCGCGCTTATTTTTAGAAGAAGAGACGCTGAATTTGGAAGATATTCTTCAGAATCCACCAAAAAACATAACCGACTCGTATTTAATGATAGACAGAATTGTTTGTCGATTTGAATTGGAGGAAGAGGAGTCCCGAATTGCAGATTCCATTCAGTTGGCTTTTGGCGAGGGAAATGGTGTCTGTATGATTTACTTCCCCGACAGCAAAGAATCATATGATTTTTCTACATTGTTCGAGTTAAACGGTATTTCTTATCAAGAACCGAATGAACATTTTTTTACTTTCAACAACCCTTTTGGAGCTTGTAAAAGGTGCGATGGTTATGGTCAAGTAATCGGTATTGATGAAAATCTTGTTATTCCAAATCGATCGTTAAGCGTTTATGACGGCGCTATTGCATGCTGGAAAGGCGAATCTATGGGTGAATACTTGAATCAACTGATTTTCAATGCTAAAAAGTTTGATTTCCCCATCCACAGGCCAATTGACGATTTGACTGAAGCAGAATACAGCTTGCTTTGGCAAGGAAATGGACACTTTACGGGACTGAATGAATTCTTTAAGTTCTTAGAGTCTCAAACTTATAAAATTCAATACCGCGTCATGCTCTCTCGATACAGAGGTAAAACGGATTGTAAAGATTGCCATGGCACTCGATTAAGAAAAGATGCCAATTATGTAAAAATCGATGGCAAATCAATAACAGATGTAGTTTTAATGCCCGTTACAGAATCATTGGCGTTCTTTGAAAGCTTAGATTTGATGAATCAAGATGCCCAGGTAGCGAAGCGGATTCTACCAGAAATTGTAAGTCGATTAAGATTCTTGACCGAAGTCGGCTTGGGTTATTTAACAATAAATCGGGCCGCAAATACCCTTTCTGGTGGAGAATCTCAGCGTATAAATCTTGCCACTTCCCTTGGAAGTACACTTGTGGGTTCCATGTATATCTTGGATGAACCTTCTATTGGTCTGCACCCAAGGGATACAGAAAGACTGGTCAACGTACTTCATAATCTTAGAGATTTAGGCAATACGGTAATTGTAGTCGAACACGAAGAGGATATTATGAAGGCGGCAGATGAAATATTGGATATTGGTCCCGGAGCTGGCAGATATGGAGGCGAATTGGTGTTTCAGGGTGATCACAAAGCACTTTTGAAAGCGAAGAATAGTTTGACGGCTGATTATTTACTGGAAAAAGAATTCATTGAAATACCCAAAAAACGCCGTTCTCAAAAAAACAAAATAGAAATACTAGGGGCTAGAAAAAACAATTTGAAAAATATTAATGTTGATATACCCTTGAATAATCTGGTATGTGTTACAGGCGTCAGTGGTTCTGGTAAATCCACACTAATTAGAGATATCCTTTATCCTGGGGTTCGTGGTCATTTAGGAATTGTCTCCTCAAATCCCAATGGAGCATATCGCGAAATTACGGGCGATTTAAAGTTGATAAAATCTGTTGAATTTGTAGATCAAAATCCTATTGGCAAATCTTCTCGGAGTAATCCTGCCACCTACGTAAAAGCATTCGATGATATTCGTGACTTGTATTCAAGATTACCCCTAGCAAAAAATCGAGGGTACAAACCTGGTTTTTTTAGTTTTAATGTAGAAGGTGGACGATGTGAAATGTGTGAAGGCGAAGGTGAAATTACGGTCGGAATGCAGTTCATGGCAGATGTGCATTTGCCATGTGATGTTTGTGAAGGAAAAAGATACAAATCCGAAACGCTTGAAGTTGAGTTAAATGGTGTAAATATCGCTGATTTACTTTCCTTGGAAATTGAGGAAGCTGTAGAGTTTTTTAGAAAACAAAAAGGAAAAACAGAAGAAAAAATCGTACAAAAATTGGAGCCCCTTGTTGAAGTCGGATTAGGTTATCTCCAGTTGGGTCAATCCTCAAGTACTTTATCAGGAGGTGAAGCTCAACGAGTAAAACTAGCTTCTTTTCTATCAAAAGGAACAAACACTGACCCTACTCTATTCATTTTTGACGAACCTACAACTGGACTTCATTTTCATGACGTGAAAAAATTAATCATTGCCTTCAATGCACTAATTAATACTGGTCATTCAGTGGTCGTAATTGAACACAACATGGATGTAATAAAATCAGCTGATTATATTATTGATTTAGGTCCTGAAGGAGGCAATTTGGGTGGCAATTTGGTATTTACTGGAACCCCAGAAAAATTAATTTCGGAAGAATCAAGTTATACCGGAAAGTACTTAAAGGAGAAACTGAATTAATCCAGGGTTTCATTTTAAATCACTGCTGTAATCAATACATTTTTTCTGACTTTGCGACAATAGCTGAAACTGTAGCGTCACTGGTGACATTTACGACTGTTCTGCACATATCCAGCAATCTGTCCATTGGATAAATTATTGTTATCCACAGTGGATTTAAACCCACACTCGTTAATACAATCATCAACATAATTAATCCTGCACTTGGGACAGCAGCGGCACCAATAGACGCCAAAGTTGTCGTACCAACGATTCCCAATTGCTGATAAATCGTCAAGTCAACATCGTGGTATTGCGCTAAGAATATTACCGCAATCGCCTGATAAAGAGATGTTCCGTCCATATTTACGGTTGCTCCAATTGGCAAAACGAAATCCGTTGCTGCTTTTGGAACTTTTAAATTATGTTCTACACATTCTATAGTCACTGGTAAAGTTGCAGCACTAGATGACGTTGAAAAAGCTAAAAATTGTGCTGGACTTAATCCTGCGAAAAAATCTCGGTATTTAATTTTTACACCAAAAACTTTAAGTAGTAAAGGGTAAAAACCGAATAGAAGTATTGCTAAGCCTAAAACCACTAGAAGTCCATATTGACCTAGTTTCATAAACATAGTTAAAATTTCTGAAGGATTATTCGCCATTTTGGCTAGTACGCCTGCCATTAGACAGAATACAAAAAATGGTGCAGCCATCATAACAATGTTGACCATTTTTATAAAAACCTCATTTGCCCCGTCACAAAATTGAATGACAATCGGAGATTTATCTTTCGGAATAAAAGCCAACGCAATGCCGAAAAACAAAGCAAAAACTATTACCTGAAGCATTTTAGATCCATCACTCATGGCAATGAAAATGTTCTCAGGAACCATATCAATTAGGGGTTGTAAAGGCCCGCTTTCTTTTGTTTTTTGGGCATCTGCATTTTTTGAAGCTAATTTTTGATACGTGGTCCCTTCAGTGTCCAATTGCATTTGTTCTTTGACCTGTGCAATTTTTTCCGGACTGACAGAGGCAATTCGATTGTCATTGTCAATTATTGGAATTTTATTTTCATGTGCCCACAACTCATACTGTAACCTATTGTTCAATTTTTGGTCCCCTTCTTCTTGAATCCCAGGTTGAAATAGATTTACCAAAGTCAGACCCAAGGATACAGCCGCGACCGTTGTTACTAAGTACAATCCTAACGTTTTTGCCCCCATTCTGCCAAGGGTGGATAAATCGCCTAAGGATGCAACACCTGTAATTATACTGAATAACACCAGTGGTACCGCAATAAATTTAAGGCAATTGATAAAAATGGTGCCAAATGGATCAATCCAATCAATTGTAAATTTATTCCAACCCATTTGTCCTGAAATCAAAGCCCACAAAACCCCAAGGGCCATAGCGATGATAATTTTCCAATGCAATGCCATTTTTTTCATATTCGAAATTAATTATAAAAATTACAATCAATCTATTAAACCTGATTTTTAATGGTTTTGATCTATTTCTTAAAAATTTATCATTTTTCCAATTGAGGGTTGCATTTATAAATATTATTCGTAACATTGTCATGTCGAAACACATTCGACAATTCCAAAAATATTTTCCATTTTTTAGAATTATCCCTGATTAGTTCATTTATATTATCTCTATGGATTTAAAAGAGTTGGAGAGCAAAAAGCTCCCTGATTTGCGTGAAATTGCCAAATCTGCTGGCATACAACGTGTTGAAAGCTACAAAAAAGCTGAACTTATTAACCTCATCGCAAATAGTGAATCTTCTTCTGCAAAGAAGCAAGAAAAAACCTCCGTTGATTCTTCGGCTGCAAATTCCGAAGGAAAAAGAAAACGCGTGCGAGTGGTGGTGCAAAAAGAAGCACCTAGTTTATTCAGTGATACATCAGAAATTGAAAATAAGAAGGAGAGCGAATCTCCTGTTGTTGAAGAAATTAAAGTCACTGATGCCCCAAAACCAAAAACGGAAAAAGGAAACATACTGCTTCAAAGTGCATTAAAGGCAAAAGAAGCATATGAAAAAGGCGAGTCAAATCCTCAAGAAACAGCTGTTGAGAATACCAGTAATGCTAAAGATTCGAAGCTATCAAAGGATAAAGATCAACCTTCTACTGAAGCAGGGGCTGAACCAAATGATTCAGGGCGTCAAAACCCGAATAGACCCAACAAAATAGACCGTCCAAATAGACAACCCAATCCAAGAGCTGATAGAAACAATCCTAATCATCCCGCAAATCGCTCAAATGATGGTAATAACAAAGGGAATTCCAATAGAAATGACAACCGCCAAAAGGAAAAAGAGGACGACGGCTTTGATTTAGTTGGCATCGTTACAGCTGAAGGTTCATTAGAAGTAATTCAAGATGGATATGGATTTTTACGTTCTTCAGACTACAACTACTTGCCATCTCCAGATGATGTCTATGTTTCACAAAGTCAAATCAAATTATTTGGTTTAAAAACTGGAGATACCGTAAAAGGAACAATTCGTCCACCGAGAGAAGGAGAAAAGTTTTTCCCTTTGGTAAAAGTAGAAAGTATAAACGGACGTCACCCTTCTTACATAAGAGATCGTGTTCCTTTTCAATATTTAACACCACTATTTCCAGACGAAAAATTCAAACTGACGGGCCATGACAAAGAAAGCATGTCGACTCGAATAATGGATTTATTTGCTCCGATTGGAAAAGGTCAACGAGGAATGATTGTTGCCCAACCAAAAACGGGTAAAACAATGTTATTAAAGGATGTAGCAAACGCAATAGCGGCAAATCACCCTGAAACTTATTTGATAGTTTTGCTTATTGATGAGCGTCCGGAAGAGGTTACAGATATGGCAAGAAGCGTTCGCGCGGAAGTTATCGCTTCTACATTCGACGAACCAGCGGACAGACATGTGAAAGTTGCAAATATGGTTTTGGAGAAAGCAAAACGTATGGTAGAATGCGGACACGACGTTTGTATCCTTTTGGATTCAATTACACGTCTTGCTCGAGCTTACAATACTGTTTCTCCAGCTTCAGGAAAAGTACTTTCTGGTGGTGTGGATGCCAACGCTTTGCACAAACCAAAACGATTCTTTGGATCTGCTCGTAAAATTGAAAATGGTGGTTCCCTTTCCATTATCGCTACCGCGTTAACAGAAACGGGTTCTAAAATGGACGAAGTAATCTTCGAAGAATTTAAAGGAACAGGTAACATGGAGTTGCAATTGGATCGAAAAATTTCAAACAGAAGAATTTACCCAGCGATCGATATTTTGGCTTCAGGAACAAGACGCGAAGATTTGTTATTAGGAAAAGAAGCTCTACAACGTATATGGGTATTGCGTAAATTCTTGGCAGACATGAACCCAATTGAAGCCATGGAATTCGTTAAAAACCAAATGAACGGAACCATTTCTAACGAAGAGTTTTTAGCTTCGATGAACAGTTAATTTTAACCAAATGAATAACACAGTCAAAATAGGAGTAGGATTTGCTCTTGCTTGGTGCGGAGTTAAATATATTTCATATTTAATAGAACCTCTTCCCTCCAGTATAGTACCTACCGTTTTGTTGAATATTCTATTCTTGTTGTCCGCAATTGCGATTGCTTTGTATCAAGTTAAAAGACAACAAAGGGGCGATGATACAGCTATGGGCGACATAAAAAATGGTCTAAAGGCGGGGATTCCTTATACAGTAATAGTTTCATTGTTCATTTACTTATTTTATGGAACTATAAATCCAGAATTCAATCAAAAGCAAAT
>JAHEMP010000098.1 GCA_024643585.1 Crocinitomicaceae bacterium
AATTTGCGCCAAACCTTGAGTGGAAAGGGATTGTTCCTATTTGTTCATTGTTTGAAGAGAAATTTGCCACTCGATCCATTTTGATAAACGATGCAAACGCAGCCGCAGTTGGTGAAAAAATGTTCGGTAATGCAAAAGATTTGCAACATTTCGTTACTATAACTCTCGGAACCGGTCTAGGAAGTGGAGTAATTGTCGACGGGCATTTGGTTGAAGGACAACATGGTTTCGCTGGTGAATATGGTCACATTAGAGTTTTTCCTGAAAATGGCCGTCTTTGTGGTTGCGGGAGAAACGGTTGTTTGGAAACATATGTGTCATCAACTGGCGTCGTAAGGACCTTCAACGAATGGATTGAAGAAATGCCTGAAAATAGTTTGTTGAGAAAAATAGAAAATCCGGATGCACATGCCATTTTTGATTGCTGGAAGAAAAAAGACGCTTTTGCGACTAAAATAGTTGATTATACAGCCGCAATACTGGGTAGATGTTTAGCAGATTTTTCATGCTTTTCAGATCCACAAGCCTACATTTTATTTGGTGGAATAGCACAGAGCGGACAAGGTTTTGTCGATAAAGTAAAAATAGAATTAGAGAAAAATATCATTAAACCTCTTAAAGGAAAAGTTGAAATTAGACTTTCTTTGTTGCACGATGAAAATGCCGCTATTCTCGGTTCTGCTGCGACAACATTCTGGAAATTTAACAATCCTGTGGATGCTTAAAAATACGCCTTTTTACCTTATTATTCTTTTGGCATTTTTTGTGGAAGTTGAGGTTTTTGGGCAAAATGGTGGGATTTCAAAACTTAAAAAGAATAGTGATAAAGCGAGAAATCTTATCGTGCAAGATGTATCTCACGAATTACCCTCTGATCCCATAGATTTTGTAAACCCTTTTATTGGAACAGGCGGACATGGTCATACTTATCCAGGTTCAAGTACCCCCTTTGGAATGATGCAATTGAGTCCCGACACACGACACGATGGGTGGGATGGTTGTGGTGGTTATCACTATGATGACAGCATCATTTATGGGTTTTCACATACACATTTATCTGGCACAGGAGTTCCTGATTATGCCGATTTGTTAATCGTTCCTCAAGTCGGAAAACCAAAAATTGACCCACTCTACATTGATAAAGAAAATGGATATGGCAGTTTATTTGAGCATAAGGCTGAAACTGCTGAGCCTGGATATTACGCCGTCAAACTTAAAGACTCACAGATTGATGTCAAATTGACGACAACTGAGCATTCTGGTATACACCGATATTCCTTCAATGATTTTGGTAAAGAAAAGTACATTTTATTGGATCTCGATTATCGGGATGAATTAATTGCATCATCATTCGAAGTATTAAACAAAACGGAGGTTGTAGGCAAAAGAATCTCAAGAGCGTGGGCCCAAGAGCAGCATTTTTATTTCTATCTGCAAACATCCATTCCCTTTAACTCAGCGGAAAAAATTACAAAAAACGGTAGACATAAATTACTATTAAAATTTCCTTCCAGTTGCCGTGAAATTGAGCTTAGAGTTGGAATTTCAGCCGTCGATACTCGAGGAGCGAAATTAAATGTTGATAAAGAAATTCCGGTATTTAGTTTTGATAAAGTGAAAGCCGAAACACAACAAAAATGGCGAAATGAATTATCGAAAATTCATTTTGAATCGAACGACAAAGAAGTAAAAACTATTTTCTACACCTCTCTATACCATTCTTTTTTAAATCCAAATACATTTTCTGATGTTGATGGTAGATACCGAGGAATGGATATGAAAATTCACCATTTAACTCAAAATCAAAAGAAACAATATACTGTTTTCTCTTTGTGGGATACATTTAGAGCCACCCACCCACTTTTTACTTTAACGCATAAATCTGAAGTGGAGGATTTTATAAAAACTTTTTTGAATCATGAGGATCAAGGTAATGATTTAACAGTATGGGAATTAGCAGCGAATGAAACAGAATGTATGATCGGCTATCACAGTGTTTCTGTTATAGCGGACGCTTATCTCAAGGGAATAAGAAATTTTGATGCAAATAAAGCTCTTTTGGCTATGGTCAAAACCGCGAAGGATAATGCCTTTTCTAAAGATTTTTATTCTAAAAATGGATACATCTCATTGGCTACTGAGCCGGAATCTGTTTCTAAAATCTTAGAATATGCCTACGATGATTTCTGTATAGCCACCATGGCGGCTGAAATGGGTGAAAAAGAAATCGCGGAAGAATTCTACAAAAGAAGTTTTAACTTTTTAAATCACTTTGACCCGGAAAGCCATTTCTTTAGAGCTCGTCGCAGCGGACAATGGATGACACCTTTCAAACCAGAGGAAGTTAATTTTAATTATACAGAGGCAAATGCTTGGCAATATTCGCTTTTTGCTCCACATGCTGTAGGTGTTTTAAATACAATTCATGGCAAGGAAAGAACCCTCGAAAATCATCTCGATGAGATGTTTACGGCAAACTCAGAAACATCTGGTCGCCAGCAGTCTGATATAACGGGTCTTATCGGTCAATATGCGCACGGAAATGAACCTTCGCATCATATGGCATATTTATACAATTATGTTGGTAGACCCGATAAAACTCAACTATATTTAGATAGCATTCAATACAATTTGTACCATAATTCACCAGATGGATTATCAGGAAATGAAGACTGTGGTCAAATGTCGTCTTGGTACGTTTTGTCCGCTCTTGGGCTTTATCAAATTGCCCCAGGAAGTGGGTATTTTGATATTGGTCGCCCTTTGGCCAAGCGAGCGCATATCTTTATTGACTCTAACAAACTTTTTGAAATTGAATGTATTAATCAATCTAAAACCAACAAGTATATTCAAAGTATAACATTGAATGGCAAAGAATTAAATCGATTGTACATTTCCTATTTTGAAATAATGCAAGGCGGAAAAATGGTGTTTTTGATGGGCCCCAATCCGAGTGGAATTGTGAAAAATTATATTCATGCTCCCACCCTATCTGAAATCCCTTCAGATTTCTGTATTATTCCTTATGTCAGGAATGAATCGCGCGTTTTTGAAGGTTCTACAAAAGTTGATATTCGAATTCCAGATTTTATGGCCAATCGTACTTTACAAGTTGAATATAATGTCAACGGTGGCGAATGGTTTACATATACTGAGCCTATATTCATTGATAAGAACACGACAATTGAAGCTCGCACTGTTTTAAATGCTTCCAACAAAAGTGCTTCTGTCTCAACTGATTTTGTGCTACGAAATTTAGACTTGAGTTTGAATTTAAAAACACCATTTGTCGATCCATATTCAGCTAGCGGCAATAATGCACTTATAGATGGAATTAAAGGAAATCAAGAATTCAGAACCGGAGATTGGCAGGGCTTCTACGGAAAAGATGTAATTGCGGAAATTTCTTTGCAACAAACGAAAAAAGAATTTACAATTGAAGTCGGTGTTTTGGAAGACATCAAATCTTGGATTTTTTACCCAGAATACATTTCTATCGAAATTTCGTATGACGGTCAAAAATTCAAACCCTATACCAAGCAAAAATTGAATGAGAAGCAAAACGATTACAGGCCAGGAAATCGCAAAACAATCGAACTCAAAGTGAAATCAAATGAACCCATCAAAGCATTTCGCGTTACAGTTTCAAACCCAGGAAATTGTCCAGATTGGCATTTAGGCGCAGGCTATCCAAGCTGGTTGTTTTTGGATGAGATAGATGTAAAAAATTAGCTCTTAAATTCCCGTTAATTTTAGATGCGTTGAAAACGAACCAAAAACAAAAAAATGGGTAAATTTGGGACTCTTAAATAAAAATCAAAGCAAAATAAAACAAATGAAACAATTAAAAATAACACTTATTGCCTTGGCCGTAATGATCGGTTCCTTCGCTAAGGCAGACGAAGGTATGTGGTTACCTTTCCTATTAGGAAGAAACTACGAAGACATGAAAAAACATGGCTTAAAATTAACACAAGAAGAAATTTATTCTTTGAATAATTCCTCTTTGAAAGATGCTATAATCTCTTTTGGTGGTTTTTGTACAGGAGAAATCATTTCCAACAAAGGACTGATTCTTACAAACCATCACTGCGGATATGACGCTATTGCAGGTGCATCTACAACTGAAAACAACTATTTGGACAATGGTTTCTGGGCTAAAAATCACGGCGAAGAAATCCCAGTTCCAGGTTTAACAGCCACGTTCATCATACGAATAGAAGATGTTACGTCGACTATTGCCGCTCAACTAAACGAAGGAATGTCTCCGGAAGAAAGAGCAGCGAAAATTAAAGAAATTTCGGCTATATTGACGAAAGACGCCACGAATGGAACACATTATGAAGCATTTGTTCGTGATTTTTATGAAGGGAATGAATTTTATCTTTTTGTTCAAGAAAAATTCAAAGACATACGTTTTGTGGGGACACCTCCACAATCTGCAGGAAAATATGGTGGTGACACAGACAACTGGATGTGGCCGCGTCACACAGCTGATTTTTCAATGTTCCGAGTTTACTCAGGCATTGACAACAAACCAGCCGTTTTTAGCGAAGATAACAAACCGTACACGCCTAAACATCATTTGCCTGTCAACATTAAAGGCGTTAAAGAAAATGACTATGCGATGATTCTTGGTTTTCCGGGTTCAACTGATCGCTATTTAAGTTCTTGGGGCGTTGAACAAGCAGTTACTTTGGAACAACCAAAACGAGTAGATATTCGTGCTGAAAAGTTACGCATTATGAAGTCGTATATGGACGAAGATGTTGCTTTGCGATTGAAATACTCTTCTAAATATGCGCAAGTTGCCAATTATTGGAAATATTTTATCGGTCAAACAGAACAGGTAAAAAACAACGGTGTAATTGGTAAAAAGCAAGAATTAGAGGCAAAATTTACCGAATTTGCGAAAGACAAACCACTTTACCAACCGGTACTGGGCATGTTTGAAAATGCATACAAAGCCAAAGAGGACTATGTATACATCAAAAATTACCAATCAGAGTTTATCTATTCTGTTGATTTGATGCTTGTCACCTTCCGATATAAATTTTTATTAGATCCATTGAAAGCCGGAAATGCAGAAATGACCAAAAATATTGCGGGTCGTTTGAAATCAATTGGTGACGAAACTTTCGAGAAAATTAATATGAACTTGGAGTTGGAAACGATTGAAACATTGTTGGCGATGTACATTAAGGATGTTCCAAAGAGTCAACAAGGTAAAATGGTTCGTAAAATGCGTTGCATGAGCAATTCTAAATTGAAAAAATTCATGAAGGATGTTCGAGCGAATTCAATTTTCACGGACAAATCGCGCTTTGATGCTTTTAATTCAAATCCAACTCTAACTAGCTTGGAAAATGATCCTTTATTCAGATTAGTAATGGACATGAACGACGCTTTTTCTAAAATTCAAGATTTAGAAGCAATAAAGAAAGCCGATGCCGACTTGGAAAAAGCTGAACGTTTGTATCTTAAAGGTTTACGCGAAATGCAACCTGAGAAAAAATTCTACCCGAATGCGAACTCAACTATGCGTTTGACCTATGGTAATGTTTTGCCATATACTGCTCCAAATGGAACCAAATATGACATTACCACAAGTTATGAAGGCTTGTTGGCGAAAGAAGATCCAACCAATCCAGAATTCAATATCGATCCTATAATGAAAGAAAAAATGTTAGCGAAAGATTTTGGTCAATATGCGGATGAAAATGGAGATTTGAAAATCAACTTCTTATCAAACAATGACATTACAGGTGGAAATTCAGGATCACCAGTAATAAATGGCGAAGGACATTTGATAGGAACAGCATTTGACGGAAACTGGGAGGCAATGTCAGGAGATATTTTCTTCGAACCAAATATTCAACGTACTATTTCTTTGGATGTTCGTTATACATTATGGTTGGTCGATAAATGTTATGGGGCAACTAACTTGGTTGATGAAATGACGCTGATAAAATAGATTAACGAAAAAAGATAGAAAATAAAAAAACATCCTTCGGGATGTTTTTTTATGCCTTAATAATTCCCTTTACAACACCCATAATCATCTCAACTCCAATTGCGATGACAACAAATCCGATAATTCTAGAAAGAGCATTTATTCCTGAGGCACCCAATGCCCGAACAATAAAATGAGAGGATTTTAATATCAAGTAGATTACAATAACTGTAAAAATTACAGCAATTAATACAGATAGTATAGCATTGGATTCTGTATATTTCTCGTTGAAAGTGATCAACATAGAAATTGTGCCAGGTCCAGCCAACATTGGCAACGCAAGTGGTGTCAGAGAGATTTCGGATCGTGTTTGAATATCCTTTTGAACCTTTGGCTTTTTCATTCCTTTGTGCTCAGAAAATTTACCGGTGAGTAATGCAAAACCTGAAGAAGCAATTATTAATCCTCCTCCTACTTTTAGCGCATCCAAAGAAATACCGAAGAAAGAAAGCATATATTTCCCCGCGAAAAAGGAAATTAACAAGATGAGAAGCACATTAAATGAAGTCCAAAATGAGATAGACGAACGTTCTGATTTTTCTAGTTCCTTTGTTAGTCCGACGAACACTGGAACCGTTCCTAGTGGATTCATTATAGAGATTAGTGCTCCAAACGAAAAGATAAAAATTTCCATTTTTTTCCGCAAAGTTCGGTCTTTTAATTCGCCTGAAATCAACGACTTTTTTATACTTTGATGAAAAAATTGTTCGAAAAAATTAACAATAGCTTAAACTTACTCTCGAATCCATCCAACTACTTTTACAATGAAATAATTGTTCTTAGTTTAAATCTTCCAACCATGCCAACGTATCCACGCCATCTGCATAGTCCTCCAATGCCGGCGATTGTGCCGAACCAAAAGGCAAATACCCATGACCAATAACGGCTTGAATTTCTTCTTTGTGTTGATTTAAATAAGAATCAATTTGCTGTTGAGAACTATAGCTGTGATGATAAACCATAGCCAATGGACTATGTAAATCCTCCGTCTCTTTTAACAAAAGGAAATTATTATCCAACAATTTGTGTTTGTTCATCAAGAAGATTGCCTTATTGTAATCGTAATTGTTTCCGTATTTCTTATTGTAAACAACCTCACTATACTCATATATACCTTTGAAAAACAAATCAATATCGTAATTTTCTGGCAACAACATATGAGAAACGTTTCTGCAACCTAAACCAAAATAGGTAAAGATATCAGCTCCAAGACCTTTCCGTTCTTCAAAGGTTTCTGTTCCATCTAAAATTGCAACTGAAGTTCTATTTCTCCTGAAAATATGTGGCAAATGTCCAAAATATTGCTCAAAATGTTGGACCGTATTATTACTTCCCGTAGCAATTAGAGCTTCGATATTACCAATTTTTCCTGACGTCAATCGAAAATGGTCGGCGAAATCAGGATTCCATTTCACCATGATTTCCAATAGGGCTGGTAGAAGTGTACTGTCTTCCGAACTCATCTTAGTAACAGCAATATTTCCGGAAAGAATTACACTCGCGAAGTCATGAAAGCCGACCAACGGTATGTTTCCCGCCATAATAACCCCAACATTTTTTGGTTTTTCTGAAAACGAATAATTGTTCAACCAAGCTTTCATTTTATCTTCCGTTAGTAAAGCCGACCAATCCAAAAGTGCGCGTTGAACATTTTCTTTGGTGTACCAACCGTTGTAGACAAATTGTCTATTGACTGTATATTGCAATTTAGAATACTCTTCTTCAGTTAGACCTATTTCGAGTGATTTCCAATCGTTTCCTCTTCCTAATTCTTCGCAAACTTTTCCCAATTGAATAAAAAGTCCTATTAATTCGTCTCTTTTCACAGTGCAAATTTACGCTTCTTCTTATAAATGATTAGGAAAAAGATAGATTTTAAGTGATTTTGAACAAATCATTCCAATAGACGTTCTATATTTGTAAAAAATTTCAAAAAAGAAAATACGTTATGGCAATTATTATAACAGACGAATGCATCA
>JAHEMP010000099.1 GCA_024643585.1 Crocinitomicaceae bacterium
GTTTACCATCTTTTCGGCGGTATCTGTTTTTCATGAATTTGTCTAAAATTCGAACCTTCAGGTTCCCTTTCCATTGGTAATTGAAAATTAAATCAATTTCTTTTTTGATATTTTCGTCATGTATAGGAGCGGTAACTTCTATTCGACTATTCAAGTTCCTTTCCATCCAATCAGCGCTTGAAATGAAATACAATGGATTTTTGTCGTTTCCGAATATCATGAAACGGGCATGCTCAAGATATCTATCGACAATACTTATAACTTTGATGTTTTCGCTCTTTCCTTTTATTTTAGGTACTAAAGTGCAGATTCCTCGTATTATCATTTCGATTTTTACACCAGCTTGACTCGCTTTGTAGAGTTTTTCTATCATTTCGTTGTCAACCAAGTTGTTAATCTTTATTTTAATGAAACCCGTTTTTCCACTTTTCGCTAAATGGATTTCATTGTCAATAAGTTTGAGAATTTTCGACCTAGTATTGAATGGCGATACCATGATTTGATTGAAATTCAGGGATTCATTGCCCGTCTCAATTAGTTCGAATACTTTTCCTATTTCATCCGCAATTTTTTTATCTGCCGTCAACAAAGCTACATCACTATAAATTTTTGCCGTTTGTTCATGGAAATTTCCAGTTCCAACATAGGTAACAACTTGAGTTTTCTTTCCAGTAATTCTTTTTATTTGAAGAAGTTTTGAATGAATTTTTCTTTGAGGTAATCCGTACAGTACATTTGCTCCGTTTTCTTTCAGTTTTTCGGACCAATTTAAGTTGTTTTCCTCATCAAATCGTGCCTGTAATTCAAAAATCACAGTTACATCTTTCCCATTACTTACCGCATTCATTAATGCGTTCATCACTTGTGAATCCTTTGCTACTCTGTATAGGTTTATTTTTATGGAGATGACCTTAGGGTCAATTGCTGCCTCGCTCAACAGATTCACTACATAGGTGAATTTGTGATAAGGAAAATGAAGCAATACATCGCCTTCCAGTATAGTTTTAAAAACACTTCTTTTTCCTTCCAACGCTGGATGTATAAGCGGAGGCATTTCTGGATAAACAAAAGATTTATTGTTAAAATCAGGAAATTTGCTAAAGTCTTTAAAGTTGTGGTATTTTCCTCCTGGGATAGTATTTATACCTGGCTTAATATTCAAACCTGAAAGCAAGTATTCGAGCAAATCATCCGGCATATTTTGATCATACACAAAACGAACCGGCTCGCCTTTTTTCCTAAGTTTTACACTCTTTTCAAGTTTTTCAATGAACGATTCCGATAAATCATCATCTAAGTTCAATTCAGCATCTCGGGTAAATTTGAAAGTGTATGCTTCGATATCATCAAAATTGAATATTGAGAAAATAGAACGAAGGTTCAAACGAATAATATCGTCAATAAGAATGATTTGTTGTTTGTCACCAGATTGTAATTGATAAAAACGTGAAAATTGAGATGGAATTTGCACCAATGCATATCTCACTTTATTGGCCGTATGGTAGATCATTTTCACGGCCAAATAAATTTGATAATCCTTTAATCTAGGGAAAGGCGTTTTCTTTTCAAGAATTAAAGGAACAATAGCGTGACGCAACTTCTCTTCGTAAAAAAACCGTAGCTCCTTTTCTTGATCCACAGAAAGTTCCTTTTCTGTAATATGAAATACATTGTGTTTGCCAAAGTCAATCAAGATCTTTTTGTAGGCCCATTCAAATGATTTTTGTTGAACCAAAACAATTCGACGAATTTCTTTCAATAAATCATCTGGTGTCCCTTTGAACCCCTCGACTTTTTCTTTGTCTAAAGCTTTCATTTTTCGGACGGCTGCTACACGCACCCTAAAGAATTCGTCCAAATTATTAGAGTAAATACCTAAAAACCGAATTCGCTCAACCAAAGGCACAGTAGTATCCATGGCTTCTTGCAAAACCCTTTCGTTGAAGGATAACCAACTCAATTCTCGATTTAGAATAACACTCATGACAACAATGGTATCAAATTTAAGTAATAGAATCAAAAAAGCCATCGATATACGATGGCTTTTCTATTTATACTTTCATTCCCTTGACAACCCTGTCTTTGCGTTTGTTTTTCTGTGATTTCTTAACCTTAACAAGCAAGTAAGCATTTCCGCTTGTTGGCGTTGCAAAATATTCATCTTTTTCACCATAAATAACTTTACCACCTTTTCCTTGCTGCCAATCTGCAACGAAGTAATATTTACCAGCATCCATATTTGGACGGGTCATAAAAGTCAATGTTTTTCCAGGTCCAACTTCAAAACGGATCAAAAAAGCGCCATTGGCATTAACTTGATCAATTACACATTTTGTTCTTGGCAATATGATAATACGGTCAGAAATTTTGGAAGAGTTAGTAACCAACGTTCCATCGCTTGTTGTCGTTGACGAACCTTGCTGTGTTGACCTCTCCAGAATTATTTCCGAAGAAACGAAAAATTGAATTTTTTGTTTTGGAAGATTTTCAGATGTTAAATTGTATTCATCTTGAATCTGCTTTGTTAATGGCACTTTTACAGCGCAACTAGCAAAAATAAATAGGCCTAAGAAGGTAAAAAAGAGTCTTTTCATTGTTAATCATTTTTACAAATATAATGATTAGGTACCCCTAAAATCATACCAAGAAAATAATTTTGTAAATTCCTGTTAATTTTGTTGTTGACAAATGTGCAACTATGCTTATCAAAAAATTTACATTCAATCCCTTTCAAGAAAACACTTATGTTTTGTCGGACACTAAAAACAACGCTGTGATTGTTGATCCAGGCTGTTACGAACGTGAGGAAGAATTGGAATTGCAGAGTTATATTATTGACAATAAATTAAATGTAGTCGCACTGCTCAACACGCACGCACACATAGATCATGTTTTGGGCAATCAATTTGTTTTAAACAATTACGAGGTTCCTTTTTATTTGCACGAGGCCGATGTTCCAATTTTACAGTCGGTGGAAAATTATGCTCATGTTTATGGAATGGGAAATTACAAGGTTTCTCCAGGCCCAACTCATATTTTAAAAGGAGGAGAAATTCTAAATTTTGGGGATATTGAAATGAAAGTTTTTCATACGCCGGGCCATTGTCCAGGACATGTGGTTTACTATTTGGAACAGGAAAAAGTTGTTGTAAACGGGGACGTTCTTTTTAAAGGCAGCTTTGGAAGAACGGATTTGCCTGGTGGTTCCATGGAGGTTTTAAAAAAATCCATTTTTGAAATCATGTTTGAACTACCCGAAGAAACGGTTGTTTTATCTGGTCACGGTGATGATACATCAATAGGTATTGAGAAACGGACGAATTATATTCATAATTTCTAATGCGCATTGCCATCAATACACGTTTCCTATTGAAAGGAAAAATGGAAGGTTTCGGATGGTACACATACGAGATCTCTAAACGATTGGTGGAAAATCATCCAGAACATGAGTTTTATTTTTTCTTCGATAGGCCATATGATGAAAAATTCATTTTTGGAAACAATGTCAATCCAATCGTGCTTTCACCTCCTGCTCGTCATCCAATTTTATTTTACATTTGGTTTGAATGGTCGGTCGCACGCGCTTTGAAAAAACACAAAATCGACTTGTTTTTTTCACCGGATGGATATTTGTCTTTGAAAACAAATATTCCGCAAATTGCAACCATCCACGATATAAATTTCGAGTATTTTCCGGAAGACATCCCTTTCTCCGCAAGGAAATATTTACGCTATTTCTTCCCGAAATTTGCGAAAAAAGCGACGGAAATTATTACGGTTTCGAATTATTCTAAAAAAGACATTGCTCAAAAATACTCTGTTTCCGAAAAGAAAATACATGCGATTTGGAATGGAGCCTCAAATCTGTTCGTGCCTATTTCAAAGGATAAAAAGCAAATAGTTCGCGATAATATTTCGAATGGAAAACCTTATTTTCTTTTTGTTGGCGCCTTGCATCCAAGGAAAAACCTAATTCGTTTGATGAATGCGTACAGCGCTTATGCAGCCGCTCAACCTGAAAATGCATATGATTTGGTGATTGTTGGTGAGAATTTATGGCAAAACAAAGGCTTCAAAGTAGAAACGGCAAGTTCTGTAAAAGATAAAATTCACTTCACGGGACGTGTATCACTTGAAGATTTAGCTGATATCACTGCAGCGGCCGGTTCATTAGCTTACGTGCCTTATTTCGAGGGTTTTGGAATCCCATTGGCTGAAGCCATGAAATGTGGAATTCCAATTGTTTCTGGAAATTTGACCTCACTTCCAGAAGTTGCAGAAGATGCAGCGATTTATTGCGACCCAATGGATGAAAAATCAATTGAAGAGGCGCTTATGGAAATGACGAATAACGCAAGTTTAAGAGCGGAGCTAGCACAAAAAAGTATGGAGAGGGGGAAACTATTTTCCTGGGACAGCGCGGCTGAAAAAGTTTGGTTAATCCTCAATAAATATTTAGGGAAGTAAATTGGTAATTTGCCGAGTCTTTCAATAAGACGTACTTAAAAAAGTAGCATTTTTAATGCAGACCAGTCTTTTTCCCAATTTCAAATGATTTTACTCTTCGAACGCTTCGACACGAACAATTTCTGGAGCAACGCGTTTGACAGCTTGTTCTACGCCGGCCTTTAATGTCATCATACTCATAGAGCAATCGTGACAAGCCCCGAGCAATTTTACACGAGCAATTCCTTCGTCTGTAATGTCAACCAATTCCATGTCGCCACCATCGGCTTCAAAAAATGGGCGCAGTGACGCTAAAGCATCATTGATTTTAATTGTTAAGTCTGTTTTATTCAGGCTCATATTGCGCTTGTTTGTGCTGTCTTGGTTTTCAGCACTTTAAGATTTTCAACAAATGTACGAACTAATTCATCAAAGGCAGCTCCAACGATACTGTTTTCTTGGAATACAGCCGGTCGGCCTGCATCACCAGCTTCGCGAATACTTTGAACCAAAGGAATGTGTCCTAAAAATGGAACTTCCATTCCAGCGGCTAAGTTTTTTGCTCCATCTCTACCGAACAAGTAATATTTGTTGTCAGGTAATTCTGCAGGAGTGAACCATGCCATGTTTTCGACCATTCCCACGATAGGAACTTTTAAACTATCCATTCGGAACATATTTACTCCACGTCGAGCGTCTGCTAATGCAACTTCTTGAGGCGTACTAACAATTACAGCACCATCCAAAGGAACGGTTTGAACCAAAGAAAGATGAATATCACCCGTTCCCGGAGGCAAATCAATAAGTAAATAATCTAATTCTCCCCAATGCGCATCTGTGAACAACTGTGTCAATGCTTTTGAAGCCATTGGTCCTCGCCAAACAACAGCATTGTCTGCTTCCGTAAAAAATCCAATCGAAAGAATAGAAATACCATACGCCATTACAGGAGCTATTTTTGGGATTCCATCAACGTCAATCATAGTTGGACGTTCCTTTACAACATCAAACATAGTTGGTATAGAGGGGCCGTAGATATCCGCGTCAACGATTCCAACCTTGTAGCCTAATTTTGCCAATCCACCCGCAATGTTTGCTGTAATTGTAGACTTGCCAACGCCACCTTTTCCTGAAGCAATAGCGACAATATTCTTGACGTCGGGTAAAATTTTACGATGAGCCTTTTGGGCTTCAGAAGAAACTCCTTTTACTTCAGAGATGACAGTTATGTCATCGCCGAAATTACGTTTCATATTGAAATCTATTGCCTCTTGCATTCTTTTTCTTGCATGCAAGGCTGGATTCGAAACATGAACCGTTAGTTGAATATTTTTTCCTTCGAAAGAAATATTTTCTATAAAATTAAGGCTAACAATATCTTTTTTTAGATCAGGGTCCAAAATACCCCCTAAAACTGTCAGTATATTTTCTCTATTGATTTCCATGGTACTATTTGAGTGCACAAATTTACCAATAAACTCATGAATGTAAAAAGAAAGAGTAGATAACTATTTAATTGGTTTTACAGAGCGGATGGATTTGGCGAGCATTTCGATAATTACTTTTTCGTAACCATCGTCTGGGCTTCTAAACTCATAGGTAATTCCATCAATTTCTATTTCTGCAAAAACATGATAGGACTCATGCGGGACGCCCACACTGGCAGAAGCATTTTTGTCACCTTTGACTTTTAAATCTAGTTTGTAGACAATGAATGTTGGTTCATCCACCAAATAAGTGATGTCAAAAATATCAAGTTCTTTGTTCTGCTTCTTTTTGTCGGCGACTAAGCCTTTATTGGCTCCCCAGTCCTCAATGTGGACATTGAAATTAGGACCTACGATAATGTCCCACTTAAATCCATCTTCTTCGTGCAAAACCTCAGGTTTCATTGCAGCACCGATATTTGCTGTTTCGTCTGGTAATTTTATTTTTGCTTTAATATCGAAAGGGCGGAGATCAAAATTTTGAAAGGCGTCATAGTTGTCATTCATGTCAATTTCTTGATCGGCATCAGAATTGTTACTCTTACAATTCGTAAGAAATAGGAGATTTAATAAAATCAACCCTAAAACAAAACAATTTCTCCTTTTCATATGTTTAAAAAAGCAATTAAATCGTGCTAAATTTACGCAACGATTAAGAACAAATATAAATTAATTAATCTTATTCTTCAATAAGAATTAGAGAAAAGCATTATCAGTATATAATTTAAAGATGGGAGTATACAAAATCAAGGATATTGAAATATTGACTGGTATAAAAGCCCATACTATCCGCATATGGGAGAAAAGATATGGAATTCCTACTCCTTCCCGCACTGAAACAAAAATTAGAAGTTATTCAGACGACGATCTGAAGGAACTATTGAATGTCGCAATTCTGAACAAAAATGGAATGAAAATTTCAAAAATTGCAGAATTGAACAACAGCGATAAATTAAAAAATGTTGACATCATTCGGAGTTATGATAAGGTAGACATCCATCACGAAAACTTGCTGTTGGCTCTAATGGAATTGGATGAGCATCTCTTTTTAACAACGCTTCAATCCTTATTTGGACAGTTTGGTGTAATAGAATCGTTTTCAAAACATCTTACAAGGTTTTTGGAAAGGATAGGGATACTTTGGTTAACAGGAGCAATTGAACCCGCTCAAGAACATTTTATCTCCAATCTTTTAAGACAAAAGATACTTGCTTTAACGGATCAATTGCCACTGCCAGAAAAAAATTCGCCCAAGATTTTACTTTTTCTACCTGAAAATGAATGGCATGAATTGAGTTTGTTGTTTTATCATTATGAACTAAGAAGAAGAGGTTTGTTTTCCATCTACTTAGGCCAAAATATGCCTGTCGATTCGATCATAAACTCAATCGAACAACAGAAACCATTCGGAATCCTTGCGAACTGTGTATCGTCATTTGGCGAAAATCACTACCAAAATTTGTTTAAAAAGATTAAATCAAAATCGAAAGACATAACGATTTTTGCAGCGGGATATCAAATTTCAAGTCAAAAAGAAAGATACAAGGATTTGATTGTGGCTCTTGAAAGTCCAAGCGATATTGAAAAAATCCTAGTCGCTATTGGATGATAATTCCATTTGATTTTAACTGAGGTATGTAAGCAATGTTTTTCGGTTGAATTGTTTCGGCTAAAAAGACAAACTTCTTATCATACATCACATCGTTTACCCAAAAACTTACCCAATATTCATTAGATAACCCAAAAACATCTGGCATAATGGGTTCAATTTTGGCAACTTCATTTGGCAACATTACTTCAATACAATGGCGCAGGGTAGACGTTGTTACTCTTTCTCCTGTATTGGCATTTTCTCCATAACCTTTGCTCGTAATAATGATACCTTCCATTATATCCTCTCGAAAATTGGCCAAATAGACATTGTAAATTTTTTCATTGTCTTCGCCAATTTCTTCAATAACGGCTACTGCAACATTTTCAACTTTTGGACCAAGCAATTCTTCACGCATTTTAAAGCAAATTTATTCGAATACAAAAGTACATAAGAAATCAC
>JAHEMP010000358.1 GCA_024643585.1 Crocinitomicaceae bacterium
CATTACTTAAGTTAAACTATCACGTTAAACCGGAAATTGAACTGCAAGATCAAAGTGTAAGTTTCGGTCCGAGTAAAATAGATTTAACGGTCGATAGTATTATTGTCAATATTGAATTAAAGAACCTTGGCCAATCGATAACGGATACCTTTTTGTTGCAATTGGCAAGAAATTTCCCTGAATCATCTGTCGATTCAGTTTATCAGGTTTTAGTTCCAAACTTACATTACACACGCAATATCATTTTTAAATTGCCTCTTCAACCGAATATTGGAATTGGAATAAATCAATTCACGATTGCTGCTGACATCCCATCTTTTATTCCAGAAGTGTATGATGAATTTAACAATAACCGAATTTCCAAAGTCTTGTTCATCAACATTGAAGGAATTCAACCTGTTGCACCTCATAAATATGCGGTTGTACCCAAAGATAGCGTTGTATTAAAAGCATCCACTATCGACCCATTAGCTTCGACAAATACCTATATTTTTGAAATAGACACGACCGATCTGTTCAATTCACCTGCTAAACTTTACCAAAATATTACACAAGTTGGTGGCGTAAAAGAGGCTTTTCCTTCCAATTGGAATCTTGCGTCAACGAATCAAAATTCGCCTTTAATTTGCGAAGACAGCGCGGTTTACTTTTGGAGAGTAGGTTTATCCCAACAAAATATTGAATGGAAAGAAAGTTCATTTCAATATATTCCATCAAAAGTTGGATGGGGACAAGACCATTTCTTTCAATTCAAGGAAAATGGCTTTTCACAATTGGACTACGACCGCCCGAATAGAAAATTACATTATACGACAGCGGATACAAATTTTTTAGAATGTTTGGTCTACGGCACGAACATTCAAACCTTTCAAAATCAATGGTTAGTAAACGGAACACTTCAAGAATACGATTTGTGCGGATTAACTCCATCGTTGCATGTGGGAGTTGTGGACCCTATCAGCTTTGAATCGTGGGGAACTCGGTGGCTAAGCGGAACCGGTGATACCATAAATCCAACCCACGGCTTTGGTAACGCCAACGATTTAAATCAATGCCGAAACAGGGTAGAAAAATACTTTATTTTCAGACAAAATTCAGCAAGTCAATTGGCTGCATTTCAGAATATGGTTTTAAATGAAGTTCCCAATGGACATTATATAATTGTTTACGCTCCAAGAAGTGGCGCACAATATAATTTGTGGAATTCTATTGACTCGTTGGGTATGTATTCTACTTTCGCGAGTTTAGGTTCGGATAGTATTAATGGAAATAGACCTAACAACCCTATGGCTTTCTTTGTGCAAAAAGGCAATCCTTCAAGTGTTATTGAGTTATTTGGACAATCTGCAAATGACCCCGTGCATCTAACAGGCCCAATGATTGGTTCGGATTACATTGGACTAGAAACTTCTACATTAATTGGCCCGGTTGCAAAATGGAACAATTTTTATTGGAAAATCGATTCAGAAGAAATGGTGCCAGGCGACACTTCTTATCTGACTATTGATAGATACGATGGTAATCAGACTTATCAAAGTTCTCAGACCATTCCGATAGCTTCAACGGATTCTATTTTAGTATTGGAAAACTATATCAATGCGTCAATCACGCCATTTATGAAATTGAACGGAACTTTGATTGACTCTATCAATTTTACTCCCGGTCAACTGGATAGGTGGCACGTGCTTTACGATCCGGTTCCAGAAGCGGCAATTGATGGAACAAATGGATATTTGTGGACAGCAGCAAACGAACCTGTAAAAGAAGGTGAAAAGATTTCTTTTGCCATAGATATTCGCAACATTAGTGATGTAGCTATGGATTCATTGTTGATACATTATTATGTTGAAGACAAAAATCACGTAAAACATCTTTTGAACTATCCACGCCAGGATTCATTGCGCGTCAATGAAACATTGCGAGATACATTCGAATTTGCGACCAATGGATTCGGAGGCTCTAACATTTTCTGGATGGAAGTAAATCCTTATACCGGAGCTTTCGGGGAATTGGACCAACCGGAACAATTTCATTTCAACAATTTATTGCAGATTCCATTCGATGTACTTGAAGACGATGTAAACCCAATACTTGATGTAACTTTCGATGGTCGACATATTTTGAACGGTGACATCGTAAACCCTTATAGTGAAGTATTGATCACGCTAAAGGATGATAATCCTTTATTAATAATG
>JAHEMP010000005.1:0-2535 GCA_024643585.1 Crocinitomicaceae bacterium
AGTGTTCTTGAATTTTTCTTCCAATTTCATTATTCAGTACTTCTATAATAACATTTGGTCTAAACATATTTAGTATGTTTTTCATTCCAGAAAGTACTTCAATTTCATTCATCTCAACATCAATTGAAATCAAATCTACTTTTTTAATGTCATTTTCGAATGCAAATTGTCCTAGAGTTTGGACAGGCACTTTATACGTGATAATCGTTCCCGAATTGACTAAGACATCATTTTTTTTCAGGGATGCAATTGCGGTTGGGTCTGCTAAATCATAAAACGTATCTTCCCCACAAAAATCAGAAATCGCTATTTGATGCAAATCAATAGATAAGTTATTGATCTCAACATTTTTCTTTAGGATAGGGAAAATCTTATTCGATGGTTCAAATGCAATTACTCTTGCCTTAGGATTTATTGTTTTCGCTGCTATGGCGTACAAACCAATGTTTGCTCCAATGTCAATGATAACTTCTGAGTTTTTCGCTAACTCCCCCCAGATGTGTATTGATTTTGCATCCCAACTTTTAGCTAAACCTTTCCAAAAAATGCTTTGTGTGCTCTTGTCATCTCTGCTTGCGAACAATTTAAAAGAGGTATCAAAATATTTGTTTGTAAAGGGTCCACTAATCCAAAAATCCGATGCGAAGTATTGAATTGAAAAAATTTTTAAGAACTGCCCGATTTGAATTTTACAAGGTAAAATCGACCATGTTTTTATTGCCCCTTTATAGATTAATGTTTGCAATTTCATTCACTTCTGGTTTCATTGAGTACTTTGAATTCAAACTCTTTCTGGACGATAGAAACAATATGTGCATTTTGAATTTCGTATATATTTCCTTGATTTACTTCAAAACTTACATAATTTTCTATGTAATCTTGTTCTATTCCGTTTCCAGAAAGCCAAATGCCAACGTGATACATGCCGGGTGAAAGATTTATTCTATTCAACAGAAATTTAAACAAGTCATTTTTCTTGTAGACCAATTCTTTGTTAAAATAAAAAGAGCTTAATTGATAAACAGTATTGTTTAACCCATCAAAAATAAAAATGGAGAGGTCAATTTTTCCATTAAAATCTTCTTTTTGACCTAAGGAAATTGAAATTTCTAATTCAGAAGAAGGAACAAAAAACGCTTGGTTAAACTCAACTGAATTGATATAAATTTGATGAATTCCTCTCTTTCTACTTGTGAAATCTGATGTGTCAAATTTCGATTTTGCAATCGTATGTGTAGAGTTGTATTGTTGAATAGTTTCATCTATAGTGCCTTTGTAAGTAACTTGACCCTTATCAATTAAAATTCCTGTTTTACAGAGATTTTTTATTGCGGCCATATTGTGACTTACAAACAATACCGTTCTACCGGTTTTCGCTACTTCGTCCATTTTTCCTAGACATTTCTTTTGAAACTCAGCATCTCCAACGGCCAAAACCTCATCTATGATTAAGATTTCAGGTTCAAGATGTGCTGCTACCGCAAATGCAAGACGAACATACATTCCTGATGAATAGTGTTTTACAGGCGTGTCAATGAATTTTTCTATGCCGGAAAAGGAAACGATTTCGTCAAATTTCGATTTTACCTCTTTTCGACTCATTCCAAGAATTGTCCCATTTAAGAATATATTCTCTCTACCTGTAAGTTCAGGATGAAAACCTGTGCCCACTTCAAGCAGGGAAGCTACCCTCCCATTAATTTCAATTTGGCCCTCAGAAGGTTTTGTGATTTGAGAAATTAACTTTAAGAGCGTACTTTTTCCAGCACCATTTTTACCTATAATTCCGATGACCTCTCCCTTTGGGATTTCAAAACTGACATTTCTCAATGCCCAAAAGTCTTTCCCCTTACTTGAACTACTTCTAAATATGTTGGATATAGCAGAACGCAAAGTCCCCTCTTTTTGGACGCCTATGGTATATTTTTTACCAAGATTAGTAATTTTTAAGGCAATGCTACTTTCCATTGTTAAACATAATCAGCCATTTCAGACTCGACTTTTTTAAAATACATTAATCCAGAAATGAAAATCAATAGCACTACAGAAAATGATATGAAAATCATGTTACTTGGTGCCTGTCCACCAAAGATACTCCATCTGAATCCTTGAACAACACCTGCCATTGGGTTAAGATAATAGATTGATTCAGCCCATGTTGGAATTCGAGTTGACACCAATTCTGCAGGATAAGCGACAGGTGTAAGGTACAATCCAATTTGAACAAAAAATGGAACTACATATTGAAAATCTCTAAAACGAACGGTCAATGCGCTCAACCAAATCCCGACACCGAGTGCTGAAATCATACCAAATAGCATAAAGACAGGAGCAAGAATTATTGTCTTTGCAGGTGGAATTTGATAATAAAACATTAGTACAACTAAAATTCCGATGGTGATGCCAAAATCTATTAAGCCAACAACCGCTTTCGAAAGAGGGATGATTAATCTTGGAAAGTAGATTTTCTTAACCATATCTTGACTTTGAATAATCGAACTGCCAGAATTAGTCATTACATATGAAAAGTAGGTC
>JAHEMP010000005.1:2545-30866 GCA_024643585.1 Crocinitomicaceae bacterium
ACATACAGCGAAAACGATATATGGAATTTCTGTTTCGACACCCGCAAATTGATTGAATACTAATGCTAATATTAAAAGTGTAACGATGGGTTGAACAAACGCCCACAAGAAACCAATTGTTGTTTGTGCATATCTAACCCTGAAATCTCGCCAAGAAAGTGTCCAAAACAAGTCCTTATATCGAATTAACTCGCGAAAATCAGGAAACAAATTGTTGTTATTGGAATCTATTATTTTACTTCCCATTTTTTATTTAATCCTTAAAGGAATTTCAAATTTAATACATTTAGTTGAACTCTTTGTCTTGATTAACCCTATCTACTTTTGTAGAAATTCCAATAAGCAAAATGAAAAATGGTAATACAACGGCTTTAAATCGAACGAGAACACCAAATAGTCCGGATGTGAAACCCACGGAAAATCCCATTATTAGTATGAATATTAAACTAAAATTTAATAATTCATTTTGACGAATGATTTTAACTTTTTCCGTAAAAGAATCCGTTATAAATTGAAAAGTCAAATAAATTAAAACTAAACTTTCGAGTCCATTAAGTAAAAGCATGGGATTTAATGCTTCCCAAATATACGGGCGATAAATTGCCGCCAAGATGGCAGAAGGGATGGATAGTAGAATAGATTGAACGCTATAATCCTGCATGAATATGGTGTATCGCTTATCACCATAGGTCGTGTTTTGTGCGAAATCTTGCTGGATAATTATTAAGTCATCCATTATTTTTTGCAAATCGCCTCCTCCAGAACTTGCTTGAATATAAAACAAAAGAAAGCCCGCACTAATCATATAAAGGAGCAATCGGATACTAAATTTTTTGATTCGATTGTCATGTATTTTTCGTGTTATGTGTGATCCAAACGCCAAGATTAAGGCAGGAAACATAGCAACAATAACATGGATTCGAATATGATAAATTAGAAAAACACAAAAAAGCATTAAAATTGCCCGAGAAACACTTAGCTTTTCCTTTAAAAGGAATGTTTTTACTAAATAGGAACAAAGTAAAATCAGCGCTAAGTAAACGACTGTGTCTTTGGAAATTCCAAAACACCAAAAGCTAACGGAAGGAAGAAAGAGCACTGCGAAAGCAATGACGGAATCTTTGTGCAAATTCAGTTTGCTTAGGATATAATAAAAATACCATGAAATACCTCCACCAATCGTCGCCAGAATTATAGTTGTTGCCCAATAGCTATTAAAAGTAATGAAGCTGAAAAAAGACAGTACTTTACTTACGAAAAAGCTTTCGGGTTCTTTGTAAATCCAGCTGGGTGGGTAACCTGTCGTAGAATTAAAGTGAAGTCGTTGATTAAATATATCTGAGGGATTTACCATTTCCCATAAATAATCTTTGGGGGATTCCCAGAACAAGTTGTTCAATTTTACGGCGCCATCCCAATAAGCAAATGTATCTCCACCTTGATAATAAAAGAGGTAAATAAAACTAAAACCAAGAGCAGCGAGTATTTTAAAAAAAATGGAGGATAGAAAATACTTGTTATTCTTTATGGATTGGATTTTTGCAAAATAAAACCAAGAGACAAAAAGCACTGTCAATAGCAACCATATGATTCCAGAAAGAATAGAAATTAAATCAAAATGGTTAAGATTTTCCATGTTTCCCTTAAAGAGCTAAAGATAAAATAATAGTTTTAACTAAATTCAACTGTGATGGTAGGGTTCACCACGCAGAATAGTCATGGATCTGTAGAGTTGTTCAAAGAATATCATACGGACCATTTGATGTGAAAATGTCATTTTGGAAAGCGCAATTTTTCCATTTGATCGATTATAGATCTCTTCTGAAAAGCCATAGGCACCTCCAATGAGGAATACAAGATTTTTGCCTCCTGCGTTAAATCGTTTTTGGAGAAATTCAGCAAACCCTTCACTGGTATTTTCTTTACCTTTTTCGTCGAGTAAAAAAACTTCGTCAGTGGTTTCGATTTTATTTAGGAATTCTTTCCCTTCAGCTATTTTTATTTGGTTGATTTGTAAACTTTTTGCGTTTCGAATGTCGGGAATCTCAATTTTTTCAATATGAATATAATGCCCCAATCGCTTCAAATATTCACTTTCGCCATCAATTAAAAATGATTTCCCCGTTTTTCCTATGCAAATTACCTTTATCTTCACGAAGTAAAAGTACTCTTCTTAACATATTTTTACAAATCCAATATTACGGCAAGGTTTTTGCTTTAATTTAGCAACTATAATTGGTAAAAAATGAGTTATTTCTATATTCTTTTGGCAAGTTTGGTTCTGTCTTTTTCAACTTCAGGCATACCTCACACTGAGCTCGAAAGAGCTTTCAATTCAAATGATGCAAATGCCATTGTTGACTTATCAAAAGAAAAGGTCTTAATGAATATTCTCGGAAATGAAGGTGCCTATTCTCAATCACAAGCAAAAATTGTATTAAAAGATTTTTTCATAAAACAGCCAAAAGGAAAATTTTCCTTTATTTTTAAAGGAAAAGAATCCGATAGCGGGTCTTTTTCCATTGGTAATTATGTTGTGAAAGGAACTACTTTTAGAGTTACTCTACATTTTAAAAAAATTGGTTCAGTTTTCCGTATTGAAACCTTGAACATAGAATAATTACGTTATAGAATTTCTAGTTTTCATGATCGAAGAAATAATCGAAAATGCCTTGCGTGAGGATATAGGGCCAGGCGACTATTCAACACTTTCCTGTGTGCCTGAAAATGCTAAAGGCTCAGCAAAATTAATAATCAAAGATGAGGGAATCATTGCTGGGGTTGAATTAGCGGTTAAAATATTTCATCATTTTGATCCTAATCTGAAAATTAATGTCTTGATTACCGACGGATCAGCTGTCAAATTTGGTGATATTGCTTTCACTGTAGAAGGTAGTTCACGATCCATTTTAACAACTGAAAGACTCGTTCTGAATTTCATGCAGAGAATGTCAGGAATTGCGACAAAAACGCAAAGCATTGTTAAGATCATTGAAGGAACTAATACGAAGCTTTTGGATACGCGAAAAACAACACCAGGCATTCGTTACATGGAAAAATGGGCAGTAAAAATTGGTGGAGGAGAAAATCATCGTTTTGCTTTGTACGATATGATTATGTTGAAAGACAATCATGTTGATTATGCTGGGGGAATTAAACAAGCCATTGAAAGAGCAAATTCTTATATTAAAGAGAATAATCTCGATTTAAAAATAGAAATAGAAGTTCGCAACGAAGATGAATTGAAACAAGTTTTGGAAACAGGAAATGTAGACAGAATCATGCTCGATAATTTCACTCCAGAGCGTATCAAAGCAGTATTGCCATTGATTCCATCTAAATACGAAACAGAAGCATCTGGCGGCATTACTTTAGAAACCATTCGTGGATTTGCCGAAACGGGTATTCAATACATTTCGGTTGGAGCTTTGACCCATTCGGCGAAAAGTTTGGATATGAGTTTGAAAGCGGTTTACTCTTGATTATTTATGATAAGCCAATAAACTCGTATTTGAAATAATTCTTTTCTCAACGTATCTTTTCGCCCTCAAGCATGCTTTAATCATAGGATATTCCAAAGCTAAATTAGCCAACAAAGCACTCGAAAAAATACAACCAGTTCCATGCTTGGAAATGTCAGTTTGAACGTGGGGTGCAAAAGGGAATTTTTTTCCTTCAAAGTGCAAAACATCGTGACCAATTTTCTCAGCATGACCACCTTTTATATAAATGGTGTTCGAAGATTTTGAAAGCCCAAGTGATTCATATTCAGGAATATTTGGTGTAATGATGAGGTTGGAAGAAGCCAAAGATTTTACAAAATTTAAAAATCGATTTAGATCAAATTCACCTCCGGCACTTGCACTCAATATTGGATCCCAAACAATGGTCGGTTTGTTGCATTTTTCATTTAGAACATGGATGATTTTTTCTAATAATTCACTGGAAGAAATCAAACCAATTTTGATGTATTGAATTTTGTAACGATCGATCAATATGTTCAATTGTTCTAGAATGATTTCGTCTGTAATCCAGTCAACCCTTTTGAAAGAATCCTCTGTTTGCAATGTATTTGCCGTAATCACAGCCAGTCCTTGGACTTTATTTTGTTCGAAAGTTTTACAATCAGCCAAAACTCCGGCTCCACCACTCGGATCAAAACCAGCAATCGTCAAACAATAAGGTCTTACTTTTGGCATATTTTCTGAATTTCGTTAAAAGCTTCGAGTGGATTTTTATTCATCCAAATTGTCCCCAAAACAGCAATGTTCTCAAATCCCAGCAGCCTTGCTTTCTCTATTGTTGAGGCATCTATTCCTCCTAAAGCGACTGCTTTCTTTTTTAAAATTCCATCCCAATTGTGAATATCCCAATTTACGTTTGAAACATAATTTTTCTTTGAAATACTCTTAAATACAGGTGAACAAAAGAAATAATTAAAATCACCACCGAATTCAATTGCCTCTTTTTTGGAATGAAAGGAGGTGGAATCTTGTGTTTTTCCCTTATAATATTCTTCTCGTCTAGCTTCTTTGTAATGCAATCCTATTGAAGGAAAATTCAATTGTAAATCGTGAAAGTCATGAATCGAAATACGTGAATAGAATAGAGGATTTATTTCTTGTAAATACTCAAAATAAGCCTCTTTTGACCAATTTATTTTCCGTAAATGGAAACGCAAAGTTTCATCCAAACGCAGCATTTCCTGCACCAACATTATTTCGTTGGCAACGGAATATTCTGGCGATATAAGAATCAACTTCAAATTTACTTACACCAATTTCTCGGGCTCCACATAAACATCAGCTCCAGTTTCGATGAATGTTTTTGACATATCATCCATGCCTTTTGCTAAAGCTTCCTCTTCCTTCAATCCTTGCGCTTTCGCATAGTCACGAACGTCTTGTGTAATTTTCATCGAACAAAAATGAGGTCCGCACATGGAACAAAAATGTGCCACTTTTGCATTCTCTGAGGGCAATGTCTCATCGTGGTATTCTCTAGCTGTATCTGGATCCAACGACAAGTTGAATTGATCTTGCCAACGGAATTCAAAACGTGCTTTACTTAAAGCGTTGTCTCTGTGTTGTGCACCTGGGTGACCCTTTGCTAAATCGGCAGCATGAGCAGCTAACTTATAGGTTATTACGCCGTCTTTAACATCTTTTTTATTTGGTAAACCGAGGTGTTCTTTTGGTGTTACATAGCAAAGCATCGCGCAACCGAACCAGCCTATCATAGCAGCTCCAATTCCAGATGTGATGTGATCATATCCAGGCGCAATATCAGTTGTCAGAGGTCCAAGTGTATAGAAAGGTGCCTCATGACATTCTTCCAATTGCTTTTCCATGTTTTCTTTGATGAGGTGCATTGGAACGTGTCCTGGACCTTCAATCATTACTTGCACATCGTGTTTCCAAGCAATTTTGGTTAATTCGCCTAATGTCTCCAATTCGGCAAACTGTGCTTCATCGTTTGCATCGGCAATAGAACCTGGGCGCAACCCGTCTCCTAAAGAGAAAGCAACATCATAAGCCTTCATGATTTCGCAAATCTCTTCGAAATGCGTGTACAAGAAACTTTCTTTGTGATGTGCCAAACACCATTTTGCCATTATAGATCCACCTCGCGAAACAATGCCTGTTAAACGCTTTGCAGTCATAGGGACATAACGCAGCAAAACTCCTGCATGAATGGTGAAATAATCGACACCTTGTTCTGCTTGTTCAATCAATGTGTCCTTGAAAATCTCCCATGTTAAGTCTTCCGCTTTCCCGTTTACCTTTTCCAAAGCTTGGTAAATTGGAACGGTTCCAATTGGCACTGGAGAATTTCTCAATATCCATTCTCTTGTTTCGTGGATATTTTTCCCAGTCGACAAGTCCATAATGTTATCCGCTCCCCATCGACAAGCCCATACTGCTTTTTCAACCTCTTCTTCAATCGAGGAAGAAACAGCCGAGTTTCCAATGTTTGCGTTAATTTTCACTAAGAAATTTCGACCAATAATCATCGGTTCGCTTTCTGGGTGATTAATGTTATTTGGAATAATTGCTCGACCTGCAGCTATTTCATCACGAACAAATTCAGGTGTAATCAATCCTTTCGGCGTGTTTGCACCAAAACTTTCACCAGGATGTTGCTTACAAATCTCAATTACTTCGTCAATTTTTTGATTTTCACGGATAGCGATGTATTCCATCTCAGGAGTGATAATTCCCTGTTTTGCGTAATGCAATTGTGTAACATTTTTTCCAGCTTTCGCACGCAAAGGTTTTTGGATGTGTTCGAAACGCAATTCATCCAATTTTGGATCGTTTTTTCTTTCCATCCCATAGTCTGAGGAAACGTCATTCAAGCGTTCTACGTCTCCGCGGTCCATTATCCATTGTTCTCTTAATCGTGGCAACCCTTTTTTGATGTCAATTTCAACGTTTGGGTCAGTATATGGTCCGGAAGTATCGTATACCGTTACCGCTGGATTTATTTCTTTTTTGAATTCTCCTTCAGCAAACATGGGTTTCGAATCGGTCAATTCAATTTCACGCATGGCAACGTTGATGTCGTGAATTTTCCCTTTTACATAGATTTTTTTCGAACCTGTTAAGGGGGCTCTCGTGATTGTTTCTTCCGAAGGTTTATTTTCTTTTTTCATATTGATTGAATTAGCCACCAGCAGCAGCAGTAATTATTAAAATATCGTCGTTTTCGTGAAGAATGGTATCATTCCATTTGGATTTTGACACAACGGAAGAGTTGATTGCTACGGCAATTCCTGTTTTTTCTAACAAGCTTTTTTCTGCCAACAATTGTCCCAAGTTATTTTCCTTTATGGACAGTTTTTCTCCATTGAATTTTATTTCCATTCTTCTAAAATATACTCCAGGGAAAACACAAAGGTCTTACACTTTTCCTTACGTCGGGTTCAACCGATTCAAGTTCCAAGGGTATTTCTCAGACTAATTTAAAGTCACCCCTAAAGTTGCTGTAAAATTACGAATTATTCTTAAATAAAATTTCAATTTTGTTTCCCTCCTTGAGGAGGGGCAGGGGAGGTGAAAAGCTGTAATTGTAATTTCTAGTCATTATTTGAAAATATCGAAAATCACCTCCCTCGATCCCCCCTCAAGGAGGGAAGACTTACATTTTTAATTTATTCTAAAATACCACTAAAAATATTTACCTTTACACAAAACTTTTAGGGGTGTCTGACAAATCTGTCATTCTGAGAAATACCCTCATCACCTGATGCAGATAATGCTGCCGAAGGAAAAAAGTGAGGCGCTTGGCGTTCCTGAAAGTTTTGGAAGTATTAATACAGGAAAATGAATTTGCCGCGCATACAATACATCACCCATCCAGAGGAGGATTTCTCCAATTTGACTTGGCTAGAAAAATTAGCCGAAGGTGGAATTTCTTGGGTTCAGTTGCGTATCAAAGAAGAAGATTTGGCTGAGTTTCACCCAAAATTACATTACAAAGCAACCTTCATTGAAATTGCTG
Organism: Crocinitomicaceae bacterium; assembly: GCA_024643585.1. Taxonomy (GTDB): domain Bacteria; phylum Bacteroidota; class Bacteroidia; order Flavobacteriales_D; family Crocinitomicaceae; genus UBA2040. The sequence goes on from JAHEMP010000005.1 coordinate 10,049, forward strand.
ATATACTTCGAGAGAAAACATCGAACTTCGGAATGATTCTAACCATTAACGACCACCCAGAAATTGCCCGATTAGCAAGTGCAGATGGAATTCATTTGGGAATGGAAGACAAAATGGAAGGTTCTGAAACAGATGGATTTTCAATTTACGGCGGAACTGCTCACAACCTAGGGGAAATGAAAAAACATTCGATTGACAAATTGAATTATTTCGGCGTTGGTCCCTTCCGTGAAACAAAAACGAAAAAGAAAATTAAGTCGGTATTAGGCGTAAGGGGATATGTTCAATTGCTTTCAGAAATGAAGGAAGAAAATATTAGTCAGCCCATTTTTGCAATAGGAGGAATTGAAGAAAATGATATAGCTGAGATAATGAAAATTGGAGTGTACGGAATTGCTCTTTCAGGCTTGATTCACAAAAATAATTTCGATAATCAATTGATTAAAAATATAGTTCAAAAAGTTAACGACCATGCAAGATCCATTTAAAATAGGTGATAAAATATTTCAATCGCGTTTGTTTACCGGTACAGGTAAATTTAGTTCGAATTTAGAAATGGAAAAAGCTCTTTTGGCTTCTGAAAGTGAATTGATTACAGTGGCTTTGAAGAGGGTAGAGGCGACTATGCAAGATGATTTATTGAAACATTTGAATCATCCACACATTAACTTATTGCCAAATACTTCTGGCGTTCGAACGGCAAAAGAGGCTGTTTTTGCAGCGGAATTGGCACGTGAAGCTTTTGAAACGAATTGGATTAAATTGGAAATTCATCCTGAGCCCAAATATTTAATGCCCGATCCTATAGAAACTTTAAAGGCAACAGAGGAATTGGCAAAAAAAGGATTTATAGTTCTTCCTTATATTCATGCCGATCCAGTTTTGTGCAAGCATTTAGAAGATGCTGGAACTTCAGCTGTAATGCCTCTTGGCGCTCCAATTGGTTCAAACAAAGGATTGAAGACGATGGATTTTCTTAAAATCATTATTGAACAAGCCAAAGTGCCGGTGATAGTTGATGCCGGATTAGGTTCACCATCTCATGCCGCAGAGGCCATGGAGATTGGAGCTAGCGCGGTTTTGGTGAACACGGCTATAGCTATTAATCGAAATCCAGTTCAAATGGCCATTGCTTTTAAATTGGCCGTTCAAGCTGGTAGAATGGCATTTTTAGCAGGAACGAATCAGCAAATAGACAAAGCGGAAGCATCATCGCCTTTGACGGCTTTTTTAGATTGAAAAATACGCCTTCGGCTCTGCTCAGTCAGCTTTTATTGCTGAATTGAATCAGAGTCTGGAAGGGATTTTGAATAAAATTTAAGGTGACTGAGCGGAGACGAAGACACCGATAAACGAATAACATGGAAACATTCAGCAATCATTTCGAGAAATTAAACTGGAATCAAATCAAGTCGGATATATACTCCAAAACAGAAGAGGACGTAAGACAAGCTTTGATCAAGCCAAAACGAAATCTAGAAGATTTCCAAGCACTTATTTCACCGGCTGCTGCTCCTTTTTTGGAGGAAATGGCCCAAATGAGTCGTGCCTTGACGCAAAAACGTTTTGGAAAAGCTTTGCGTATGTATATTCCTATTTATCTGTCAAATGAATGCCAGAATATTTGCACCTATTGTGGGTTTTCAATGGACAATAAAATTCCCCGCAAAACTCTTTCGGATGAAGAAATTATCAAAGAAGCTGAGATTGTAAAATCGATGGGTTATGATCATATTCTTTTGGTGACAGGTGAAGCTAATAAAACAGTTGGAATTGATTATTTCGTGAATGCTATTCGACTTTTAAAGCCTTATTTCTCCCAAATTTCAATTGAAGTTCAACCGATGGATCAAGTTGAATATGAAATTCTCAACAAAGAAGGAGTTTACGCCGTTTTGGTTTACCAAGAAACATACAAAGAAGACGATTATAAATTGCACCACCCAAAAGGTAAAAAGTCTAATTTTCAATACAGATTACAAACACCGGATAGATTAGGAAAGGCCGGAATTCATAAAATTGGCTTAGGTGTCCTTTATGGCCTAGAAGACTGGCGTGTGGATACCTATATGTGTGCGGAACATTTGGATTATTTGGAAAAAACGTATTGGAAAACACACTATGCCATCTCATTTCCGCGACTGCGGCCTTGCGCAGGGGGAATAGATCTAAAATCCAATATGACAGATAGAGAATTGGTTCAGTTGATTTGTGCTTATCGACTTTTAAATGAAGAGTTGGAGCTCTCAATGTCGACAAGAGAATCCGAAAAATTTAGGAACAACATTGTTCAGTTGGGAATAACCTCTATTTCTGCAGATTCTAAAACTGACCCAGGAGGATACGCGAATCCACAAGTTAATTTAGAACAATTCGAAATCGACGACAAACGTTCTACAGCGACCTTTATAGATGTTATAAAAAAACAAGGATATGAACCTGTTTTTAAAGATTGGGATAGCTCTCTTATGAGTGCAGAGTGATAAGTGTTGAATGATGAATGTTTTTTACTTCATACCTAATAACTTATACCTCATAACTCATAATTAATACCTCACACCTCACGCCTGATACCTCATACTTCATAACTCCTACCTCGAACCTCAACAGTCTCGATTCTCTGCTCTCAAATTTCCTATGTCCAATAAAAAATCAACATTGTCCTCGATGTGATTTCCAATTACTATGACATTTGCCCCAGCTTTTTGAGCACTTTCAATTTCTTCTATGCTGCGAATTCCACCTCCTACAATTAAAGGCACATTAAAGGCAGAGCACTTCGAAATAATATCTAGTGAAACGGGAATTTTTGCACCGCTTCCAGCATCCAGATAAATTAAACTTTTCCCTTGTAAAATTCCAGCAATAACCGTGTTTTCTATCAGGCTGATTTGATTTTGAGGAATAGGAGTTGTTTGACTAATGTAGGCCACTGCCGAGTGATTTCCACCATCTATGAGAAGATAAGCAGTTGGAATAATTTCAAGATTAGAATCAGCAATATTTTTTGCCGTCCGAACGTGTTGTCCGATTAAATAATCCGAATTTCTGCCAGACAGTAAACTCAAATAAAGAATGGCATCGGCATTTTCGTCGTATTGATAAACATCACCAGGAAATAGAACAATTGGTAATTGGGTATTTTCTTTTAAGAATCCAACAACTTTCTCTAAATCGAATTTTTCCACCGTGCTTCCACCAACAAACAAGTAGTCGACTTGCGCGATTTTTAGTTTCTGTAAAAAGTTGTCTTTTTGAGAAAAATCAAATTTATCTGGATCGATTAAAATTGCAATCTGACCTTTTTTTGAGGCAATTTGATTAAATATTTCTTTGTTCAATCTCAATTGGTGCTGAATTTATCGTTAATACATTATGACCTGAATCAAAAACTCGAAGAGGAACATGAATAATTGTAGTTGGATTGTAAATGGTGCCAAACCAATTTCCATTTTCTTTGTGCAGTGTCAAGTCATCTTTGAAAATAATCTCTTTTCGCCCTGCTAATTTGTATAAAGTTTCTTTTGCAGACCAAGCCATGGTCATTTCAATTTCACTTTTGGTGTCGAATATTTCTAGTTCCTCATCATTAAGAAATTTAGGAAAGAGCTTTATGGCTTTGGCACGAATAGGCTCCAAATCAAACCCAATTTTATATTCTGACACTGCTATCCCAACAATATCAATTGTATGACTGATTGAAATGTATTTTCTTGCCCTAATATGTGGCGCACCGATGTGGTCATATGTAATTTCGTCCTTACCGAAAATTGAATTTCGCAGCATACGGGTAGCGACAAACTCTCTTTTTTTTATTTCATTTTGAATAGTATTTAAACGAACACGCTCGTTCAATAGGAGTTCATTTTCAAAATTAGTAGGCGAAAAATCCTTGTATGAAAGCAAATTTATTTCAGTTGCCTCATTGATTTTTATTTTGTGAATGTTCGAAAAATCCATATAGATGGGTTAAAGTTAACAAAATAAAAAATGGAGAATTAATATTTAGACATGTATAATGTTTCAGTTTTTAGTTAAGAAAGTGTTAAGATTTTAGTAGAAGGTTATCTACCTTTGTTAAGTTAAGTTAAAGAAATTTTATATTTTTTCCAATTCAGGCGAATCTGAAAAGAGTAATTTGTCTATATTTACGACTTGTTGCAAAAAAAATGTTAAAACAAAAATAGAAGCATATGCTACGTAATTTTACTTTGTTGCTGTTAACCTTCTTATCTACAGCTACTTTCGGTTTTGGCCAAGTGGGTTTGGGTTCATTAAAAGGTTCGGTTATTGATGCTGATACCAAACAACCAATTCCTTTTTGTAAGGTATTAATTATTCAAAACGGAACCGTTAAGGGTGGAGCTAATACAGATTTTGATGGAAAATTTCAGATAAATTCAATTGGTGTTGGTTCATACGATGTCGAAGTTAGAAATGAAACTGAAGGTTATCAACCGACAGCCTTAACCGGTGTAATTGTATCTTCTGATCAAATTACCTTCTTGGATAATATGACCATTGCAAAGGCAAAAAATGTTCAAGACATTGAAGAGGTAAAAGTGGTTGCCTATCGTGTACCTTTAATTAACAAAGACGGAGGGTCTTCTGGAGCTACTGTTACTCGTGAAGATATTGCACGATTACCAGTGCGTTCCGCAGCAGGCGTTGCATCAACTGTCGGAGGTGTAAACGCTCAAGAAGGTGGAGGTATTAGTGTAAGAGGTTCTCGTGAAGATGGTACCTTTTATTATATAGATGGTATTAAAGTTCGTGGATCCTCAAATCTACCAAAATCGGCAATTGAGGAGGTAACCGTTATTACTGGAGGTTTACCTGCGAATTATGGTGATGCGACTGGAGGTATTATTTCCGTTACCACAAGAGGTCCAAGTGCAAAATATTTCGGTAGTGCTGAACTTGTAACATCTGGGTTTTATTTCAAAGGGAAAGATGAGAATGGATACGATGGAAAAGTTTTCGGTTTAGATAAATATGCATACAACCTAATGGAAGGTATGTTTTCGGGGCCTTTATGGATGATAAAAGATTCTACAGGAGCTAAAGTTAAACCGCGACTAGGGTTTTTAGTTTCTGCAAACTACACTAGACAATTAGATCCAAGACCAGTAGCAAATGGTGGTCAATATAGAATTAAAAAAGATGTTCGTGATTCTTTGATTGCAAATCCTTTGCGTCCTACAGGAACAGGTAGAGGAACATTCAGTAACGCTTTGTTTTTGCGTCAAGATGATTTTGAGCAAAACCCATGGAGAATGAATGCAAGACAGGGTGTTCTGTCGGCTCAAGCAAAAATTGACGTGAATACCGGGCCAAGCATCAACTTAACCTTTGGTGGATCAATGAACTTTAGTAATACTTCATTGGCAAGCTATTCAAACTCATTATTGAATTTCACTAATTATGGAGTTTCCAAATCATTTGACTGGAGAATATTTGGTCGTTTAACACAACGATTCTCAAACGACAGAGAAGGAGGAAGCTCAAGAATTGGAAGTGCATATTACTCTTTGATGATAGATTATTCGAAAGAGTTGAATGAATTCTACGATCCGAATCATCAATTTAACATTTTTAATTACGGTCATGTTGGTACTTTCACGACTACAAGAAGACCATCTTACAACTTTAACTCAAATTCTCAATTGTACGAGCAAGATGGATTTAGAGATGTATTAGTTGATTTTAATCCTTCCGAAACAAATAAAACATTGGCTGCAATTACGACTCAGTATTATTCAATATACGATGGTCAGTCTGCAGGAAATTATGAGAACTTATTCCAAATCCAACAAGGTAATGCCTTGAGAAATGGTGATTCACCGCAAAGTGTTTATGGAATTTGGGCAAATATTGGTTCTCCATATAACGGTTTTGGTAAAAGTGAAAATGATCAGTTCCGTATTACAGGATCAGGATCAGCAAATATTGGTGACCACTCTCTTTCATTGGGGTTCGAAGTTGAACAACGATGGGATAGAGGCTGGGGAAGCGGTGATTTAGGACCAACTAGTATTTGGCAAAATGCTCGTCAGTTGGCAAATTCACACATTAGAGAACTTGATTTGTCTTCTGGAACTGCAAGTGATTCAGGGTCATTTAGTAAAATCAGTTACAACCGTCTTAATACAGGTTATGCTTATACTTCAGGTACTGGTGAATTTGGCGGTCAAGGTGGTAAACAAGATGTGAATGGCAATACGGTTTTGGACCAACAGTCATTCTTTGATTACAACCTTCGTAAAAAATTAGGATTAAGTGTGAGTGGTACTGACTTCGTTGATATTGATCAGTATGATCCAAATATCTTTACGTTAGACATGTTCTCTCCAGATGAATTGTTTAACTCAGGTAATTCTTTCGTATCGTATTATGGTTACGACCATACGGGTAAAAAAGTAAGAGGAAAAACAGACGTTAACAATTACTTTGAGAAATTTGACGAGAATGGCAACTATGAAAGATTTATCGGTGCTTTCCAACCAATATATGTGGCTGGTTACGTAATGGATAAATTCTCTTTCAATGATTTGGTATTTAATGTTGGTGTGCGTGTTGACATGTTCGATGCGAATCAACCAGTATTAAAAGATCCTTATTTGTTATATCCTGCTAGAACAGTAAAAGAGGCTAGAGAGTTAGCGAATTCTGATCCAAACACATACGCTTGGGTGGAAATTCCTGAGTCTATGGGCGATGATTACACCGTATACGTGAATGACGTGAAAAATCCAAATTCAATAAACGGATTTAGAAAAGATGATAAGTTCTACAACGCACAAGGTACTGAGGTTTCGGATCCAAAAGTTATCAATGGACCAAATGGTATTCAACCTTGGTTGCTTGATCCTTTCCAAAGTGCGCCAAAGGCAAATGCCTTCAAGGACTACAAACCACAGATCAATGTTATGCCTCGTGTTGCATTTTCATTCCCTGTATCGGATGAAGCATCTTTCTTTGCTCACTACGATATCTTGACAAAAAGACCTACGAACAATAGCCGATTTGATCCATATGCATATCAATTTATGGAGGTAAGATCTAATATCATTAACAATCCAAATCTTCAACCGGAGAAAACAATTGATTATGAAATTGGATTCCAACAAGTTTTATCTAAAACGTCTTCCTTAAAGATTTCTGCTTTTTATCGTGAGCAAAGAAACAATGTTCAATTGCAAAGTTTTAACGGTGCTTACCCAATCGATTATAGAACATTCGGAAATCGTGACTTCGGTACAGTTAAAGGTATGACAATTGCATACGATTTAAGAAGAACAGGAAATGTTAGAATTACAGCGAACTATACATTGCAATTTGCTGATGGTACTGGTTCAAATGCAACATCTGCTTCTGCTTTGATTCAAGCTGGATTGCCAAACCTTCGTGTAATTCAACCGTATTCGTTTGACCAACGTCACGCATTCGCTGTTACGATAGATTACAGATATGGATCTGGTAAAAACTACAATGGACCAGTTATCAAAAACATTAACATCTTTGAAAATACAGGTTTAAATATCTTCTCTAACATCTATTCTGGAGCACCTTATTCTTCTCAAAGCAATATTACGAATGTTGCTCAAGGTAACTCGATTACACCAAGTTTGACAGGTACTCAAAATGGTTCTAGATTACCATGGTCTTATCGTTTGGATATGCAGTTGGATAGAACTTTTGATTTAGTAATTAAAAGAGGTGAGGATAGAAAAAAAGCAGTATTCTTAAATGTATATGTACGTGCGACGAACTTGTTGAATCAATTCAACAGAATAAATGTTTATCGTGCTACGGGTAACTGGGATGATGATGGTTACTTGGCGGCAGCGTCGAGCCAGACTTCCATTCAAAATCAAACAGATGAGCAATCATTTAGAGATTATTACACGATGAGTATACAGAATGCATTAAATATTTCTGTTCCAAGAACAATTAGATTAGGGGTGAAATTTGATTTTTAAAAAATTAATACAATAGAGTTATGAAAAAAGTATCAGTCCGTTTTTTACTGGTCACCATTGCAATTATTTCTTCTCACTTTGTTTTCGCTAAGGAAGACGTTAGAGGGAAGAGTTCGCAAAATGCAACTAAGCCGACAGCAATCCCTTCAAAAGGTGCGCAATGCGTTCCATCGGTAACTGCTTTGGAAATGGAATTTAATGATGTAAAGGCTTTACTTCAGCAAGGAGGTAGATTGTTTGAGCGTCCAGGGACTAACGTTGCTGCCTATGAGGTGCCTAAAGGAAGTGGTTTACGTGCCATTTTTGCGGGATCACTTTGGATGGGTGGTGTTGATGCAAACGGTCAATTGAAATTGGCTGCCGTGCGTTTCAAGCAACTTGGTAACGATTTTTGGGCTGGCCCTTTAACCGTAAATTCTGGAAGTGGTAATTTTAATCCCTTGGTGCCAGCAGGTGATGATGTAGTTCGTGATTTTGGACCTGCAGATATTATTAGTGATGAATGTGTTGCTTACGATAAGTTCTTCACTATCCGCAAGGGGGAAGTATCAAATTTTAAAATTTGGTGGGATTATGACCAAGGGTTATCAGCAACTCCTGTAGAAAAGCCAAGTGCAGATATCATAAACAGAATTACAAACTGGCCAGCACATGGTGATATAGGTTTAGGTCAAGATTATTATTTGGCGCCCTTCTATGATAATGATGGAGGTGGTTCATACGATGCAATGATTGAAGGTGATTACCCTTGGTATGATGACATTTTAGGTAGAGATGACATTCAATGTGGAGTGGATAGAAGGATTTCTTTGTTTGGTGATGAAACGCACTGGTGGGTCTTCAATGATAAAGGAAATATTCACACTGAAACAGGTGGTGATCCAATTGGAATGGAAATTCGTGCTCAAGCTTTTGGTTTTGCAACGAATGACGAAGTAAATAGAATGACTTTTTACAATTACGAGTTGATCAATAGAGGTGTTCAAACTTTGTTCTCAACGTATTTCTCACAGTGGTTGGATCCAGATTTAGGAAATGCACAAGATGATTACGTTGGTTGTGATGTTTCTAGAGGTTTAGGATACTGTTATAACGGAGATAATAACGATGAAAGTGCTAGTTCTAATATTGGATACGGATTGAATCCTCCTGCAATTGGAATTGACTTTTTTGAAGGTCCATATTTGGATGCGGACGGTATAGACAATCCTGGTCCAAAATTGGACTCTGTTTCTGGGAATTATATTCCTCCAAGTGTTCAAAACGCAATAGACAGTAACGGTATTGTTTATCGTGGAATTGGAACGGGTTACTCTGATAACATTGTAGATAACGAGCGATTTGGAATGAGAAGATTTACCTATTTTACAAATGGTGCATCTTTCCCTTACACGGATCCATCATCTGCTGCTCAGTATTACAATTTCATGGACGGGGCTTGGGCCAATGGTTCTGAAATGTATTATGGAGGAACAGGTGCGCAAGGTTCAACGGGTTCAACATTAATTCCATCAGATTACATGTTCCCTGCTGACTCAGATCCATTGAATTGGGCAACTGCAGGTACAGACCCTGGTTTTGACTGGAGTGAAGCTTCAACAGACGGTAGTACCAACTTTAACCCTCCGGGCGATAGACGTTTTGTTCAATCTGCTGGTCCGTTTACATTGAGACCAGGAGCTGTTAACAACATTACAGTTGGTGTGGTTTATGGCCGTGGTGCCACTGGAGATTTGTTTGGGTCTGTGACTGCGCTGAAAAGAGCAGATACGAAAGCTCAGGCACTTTTTGATGCTTGTTTTAAAATTCTAGATCCACCAAATGCACCGCGTTTGATTATTCAAGAATTGGAAAATGAATTGATTTTAACTATTGATAATCCAATTGGATCGAATAATTACAGAGAACTTTACGAAGAAGAAGACGAAATAAATATCGTTGATCCAGGAGTTGATAGATTCTACCGTTTTGAAGGATATCAAATATTCCAAATGGTGGATGAATCTGCATCAGTAGCAGATATCGCTGACAAAACAAAAGCGCGTATCGTAGCTCAGTGTGATATTAAAAATTACGAGAAAGGTGGAAATGGACTTCCAAATCTAGAAAAACCAATTAAGGATTTGATCAATTTTGAGTTTGACGAGGAATTAGGATACGATATCCCGACCTTGAAAGTAAGTGGATCAAACACAGGTGTGAATCACTCTTTCAAAGTAACAGAAGATTTGTTTGCTCAGGGAACTAGAACTTTGGTGAACCATAAAACATACTATTATGTTGCTGTCGCTTACGCGTTCAACAACTACTCGGATTATGATCCAAATGATGCAACGAAAGTAAATGGTCAAAAAATCAAATACATTGCTTCGCGTTTAGGTTATGATCAAACTGCAATTAAACCAGTTTCAGCGATTCCTCATAACCCTGCACCAGAAGCAGGTGGAACGTATCAGTTTGCCGATTATGGTACGACACCAAAAATCACGAGACTAGATGGTCATGGAAATGGTGGACGAGTATTAGAGTTTACAAAAGAAACAGAAGATAAAATAGTTGCTTCTGGATTCTTGGCTGACCCTGAATACCAATATGGTAAAGGACCGATTAACATTAAAGTTGTTGACCCGTTGAACGTAGCGGATGGATACTTTGAATGTGAGTTTATGGATTACAATACAAATTCAACTTTGTTGGGTAATGCAGCGGATACTGCAAAGTGGAAAATCAATAGATATGATGCTAAAAATGGAAATTTATTGGAAACTGTGCTCTCTGAGCAAATGATTAGTGTGGACAACGAACAATTAATTCCACAATGGGGTGTATCCGTTCAAATCAATCAAACACGTTATTTTGTTGAAGTTGGTTCAGGACCATTGACAGTTGAAACTACTGATTTCTTAGAGTCATCTATTACATTTAAAGATAGTTCTAAACCTTGGTTGTCTGGAATTATTGATGCGGATGATTATTCACCAGCAAACTGGATTCGTTCTGGTAATTTCTCTGCAGATCCAGTTGCAAATTACCCTTTCCCTCCAACTGGTTTTGGTCAGGAATTGTACGAAAGTGGTTTGTGTTACAAAGATGAAATTGGAAAAGATCCAAACAAACGATGGACAAAAGTATTAGAAGGAGCAATGGCACCTCATGCATTGGTTGGATACCAATGTGATTTCATGCCTCTTGCATATTACAAATCTTCACCTAATTATCCATCGTCTCCGGAGTCTACTCCTGGTTCTGCAAGGAACAATGCGGCGATAGCATTTTCTCCAAGTATTGATATTGTAATTACAGACGATAGAACAAAATGGACAAGATGTCCAGTAATTGAATTGGGACGTGATGCATCATTGAACATCAACGGAGCGAAACCAGGTGGATTAAGAAAAAGCACCAGTAGAGATAAAAACGGAAATGAAATAGCCGGAGAAACTGGAATGAGTTATTTCCCAGGTTATGCTGTAGACTTAGAGACAGGTGCTCGATTGAACATGGCCTTTGGAGAAAATTCATTCTTAGGTCAAGATGGTGGTGGTGATATGAAATGGGAGCCAAGCTCTAATCGTTTTGGTCCAACAGGAAATCCTATTTTAGGAGGTCAACACCCGATTTATGTATTCTCTCACAAACAGAAAGAAATCAATGGTGTAAGTAGTCTATACGACATGGGTTATTACAATGAGTCTAGCGATGAGTTGTTGAACTTGATGAAAGACATGATCGATAACAACAGTAATACGGCCAAAACAAACTTCTATAACAGTTTGACATGGGTAGGATATCCTATTCTAACTCAAAATAGACAAATGTTTGAAACCGAAGTTCGTATCCGTGTTCGTGTTAACAAGGAGTACAAAAACTTTACGGCAACAGGTGAAAATGGAGGTAAACCGAAATATTCATGGTCTATGAATGATTTGGCTCCTCGTAAGTCTGATAAAAATGCCTTAGCAGATATTCTTAACACTATTAGAGTAGTCCCTAATCCATACTATGCGTATTCGGATTACGAACGAAATAGACTTGATACTCGTGTTAAGATTACGAATTTACCAGAGGTGTGTAATGTTACTATTTACACGACGAATGGTAAACTTGTTAGAACCTTTAAAAAGGATAGTCCTGTAACAAGTATTGATTGGGATTTGAACAATCAGCAAGCCATTCCTGTGGCCAGTGGTGTGTATTTGATACACGTCGATGTTCCGGATGTAGGTGAGAAGGTTTTGAAATTCTTCTGTGGTGTTCGTCAAGTTGACTTACAAGGTATTTAAAATTCAAAGAGCAAAAAATGAGAAATTCGATGAGATCAATCAAAAATAAGATGCTAGTTGGAATGCTGATGTGCAGTTTTGCTGTATCGGCAGGAAATGAAGACCGTGTAGGTTCGGCTGGTGCGTCTCAACTATTAGTGAATCCTTGGGCGCGAAGTTCAGCACTTGGAGATGCCAATATTGCATCGTGTACCGGGTTGGAGGCAGGATTCGTAAATATTGCTGGTTTGGCATTTACAGATAAAACCCAATTGAAATTCAATACTGGAAACTGGATGGGTAATGCTGGAATTCAAATGTATTCTGCTGGAATTGCACAAAGGGTTTCTGAACAAGGTGTAATTACCATAAGCGTTCAGTCTATGAACTTTGGTGATATTGATATAACGACGGTTAATTTACCTGAAGGTGGAATTGGTACATTTTCACCGCGAACAAATATCATAAACTTAGGATATGCTCGAACTTTTTCAGCTTCAATTCATGCTGGTATCAATATGAAAGTTGTATCTGAAAGTATCTCAAACGTAAAAGGAACGGGAATAGCTTTGGATGCTGGGATTAAGTACATTACAGGTGAACAAGATCAAATGAAATTTGGTATTACACTAAAAAATGTAGGTCCAACACTTCGATACAGAGGAGACGGTTTTACCAATCAAGCAAATTATACTTCTTCAGGAAATGTTGTTTCTTTGGATCAAAGAGTTCAAGCATATGAATTGCCTTCTTTGTTAGGTATCGGAGCATCATACGATTTCTTATTAGACGATAAGAATAAGATAGTAGCAAACCTTGGTTATACTGCCAATTCGTTTTTCTATGATCAATTCAGATTAGGTGCAGATTACGGAATGACAACGGAGAAATTCGCTTTCAATTTGCGCGCTGGATTTGTTTATGAAAAGAACATCTTATCTGTTGAAAATAGATCTAACGCATTAGTAGGTCCAACTGCTGGTTTCTCAATTGATGCCTTAGTAGGAAAATCTAAAAATGCTTTGGGAGCTGAGTATAGCGCTAGATTTGCAGGTGTATTTGGAGTTATTCATACATTTGGTGTGACGATTAGTTTGAAATAAGATAAAGCTTAATTATATTTGTTAGACAAGAGGGTTCGAAATGGGCCCTCTTGTTTTCTTTTTTAATAAATTGATAATAAAATAAAATGTCACAAGTATCATACTATACGGAAGCAGGTCTTAAGAAGTTAAAAGACGAGTTGCACGATATGAAGTCGGTGCAACGTCCTGCAATAAGTGAACAAATCGGAGAGGCAAGAGATAAAGGTGATTTGTCCGAAAATGCAGAATACGATGCAGCCAAAGAAGCACAAGGTATCCTAGAAATGAAAATTGCCAAATTGGAGGCGATAATAGCTAATGCTAGAATCGTTGATGAAACCAATATGGATGATTCCAAAGTTTATATTTTATCTACAGTGAAGATTAAGAACATTGGAAACAAGGCGGAAATGACATATACGCTGGTAGCAGAAAACGAAGCAGATTTAAAGGCGAAAAAAATATCCGTTGACTCCCCAATTGGAAAAGGTCTGCTTGGAAAAACGAAAGGCGAAATTGCTGATGTTCAAACTCCGAATGGCATCATTAAGTTTGAAATTTTGGATATTTCAAGAGGATGAGTTCATTGTTTAGTAAAATAGTCGCAGGGGAGATATCAGCACATAAAGTAGCTGAAACCGATAATCATCTTGCCTTCTTGGATATCATGCCATTAAGGAGGGGACATGTCTTGGTTATTCCCAAAAAAGAAATAGATAATATTTTCAGCATTGAAGATGATGAATTGGGCGAGTTAATGATTTTTGCCAAAAAAATTGCCAAAAAAATTGCCAAAGAATTTCCTTGCAGAAAAGTAGGCGTTGCAGTCGTTGGATTGGAAGTACCACATGCACACATCCATTTGATTCCGATTAACAATGTTTCAGATATGGATTTTAAACAAGAAAAGTTGACTTTGAGTCCAGAAGAATTGACTGACATTGCTCAGCGTCTTCGTACGGCGTAATTGATATTATCTATTCTATTGGGATGAAAAGTATATTTATGAGAAGATTTTTTAAGTTAATCCTAGCATTTTTGTTTGGAAGTCCTGCTTTTTCTCAAAAAGCAGACAGTGATAACTTGAATATTTTATTCGTAGGGAACAGTTACACCCACATGAATGAGATGCCCTTCATTTTTGATAGAATTGCGAAATCAAAAGGAAAATCCGTTCATGTTGAAATGAATACGAGAAGTGGTTCCTCTTTTCAGATACATACTACTCGTCCTGATCTTTTTGAAACCATTAAAAGTAGAAAATGGGATTTTGTAGTCCTACAAGGATATAGTCGAGAAATGTCCTATGAACCAAGTCACTTGGATTCTGCGACCATGCCCTATATTAAACAAATATTGGATAGTATATATTTACAAGACTCATGCACTAACGTCCTTTTGTATATGACATGGGGATACAAGGAAGGATTTTCAGAGAGAGAAGAAGTTGATACATACGAGAAAATGTCGGATTCCATAGCTGCTGGCTATCAGTACCTTGCCGATAGTCTCAATTTACCTATCGTTCCAGTGGGTATGGTCTGGAAAGAATTCAGAAGTAAATACCCAGAGGTTGAATTGTACGATGCGGATAAAGCACACCCTAGTAAAAACGGTTCTTATGTGAGTGCAAGCTGTTTTTATACAGCTATCTTCAAGGAATCTCCTGTTGGAGCAATAACGTCCACCATTAGCAATGAAATAGCTCCAAAAATCCAAAGTATTGCAGCAAAATATGTTTTAGATAATTACACTCGTTATAAATTAGATGTAAATACCTATTCGATTGAATCTTTGAGAACTGTTGATGGAAAATTTATGACTTATGGCAAAACAAATTTTCCAGAAGCGACATCCATTCATTGGGATTTTGGAGATGGAAAAATATCCACGGATAAAAACCCAACCCACAGATACACCAAGCCTGGCAAATACAAATTGGTTCTTACTGTGGAAGATGTTTGCGGAACGCGTGTAATTGAGCGAACGGCAGAATTTAAAGAGCCTAAAAAACCAATCGCTAAGCCGAAACCAAGTCCCAAGAAAGGAAATACACCAAAGAAAAAGATTTAAGCCTTAAAAATAAGGTCTTTCATTTTTGTGAATGGCCAAAACAAAATTGATTTGAATTTTTGATAAAGTTCTGTCAATGGCTCCAGATACTTGGTGAATATCACAAATATGGTTATAAACCCTATGGCTGAAAGGATTGCTTGCCATGGATTTAATGATTCTTTTATAATGTGATTCAATCCTATTCCAAAAATCCCACTGTACAATACAATTACATGTACAATATATATTTGTAGCGTATTCTGTCCAACCTTTAGAAATAAAGAGTCCTTAACGTTCAAATACTTCTCAATGAACATTAGAATACCAATTACGATTAAAACTTGTCCAAGACGTCCATAAAGCCATGAATTGAAGGATAAATCAATCAAACTATCTTCATAAATGTATTTGAATACTAGATCAACTGTTTCGAAAATGGTGTATCCAAAAAGATTAAGCGCTAAACCGAGTCCAATGAAAGTAATTGGAAACCAATCTTTCCGAACATATTCGTGAAATCTATTCAATAATGCACCCACCATACCTCCGTAGAGCGTGAATGCCACCCATGGAATAATCGGGAAGACTGAATCAGGACCTTTTATCATATTTTGAATGAATAAGGGCCAATCATTTAACAAATAAGTTCCTTCTGGTAAGTTTTTTAAATAGGGATAAAAACTAAACAGGATCGTTGCCGCCATGAAATAATAAAACCAAAGACCTCCTTTTTTAATTATCTTGTACAAGCCAAAAATTAGAAGTAAAAACGAAATCCCTATACCGATACTTTGTAAAACATGAAAAGCATACACCCAATTGCTTACATTTCCCTGTGCATATTCTACAATATTTTGAATATTCAGTTGAAGCGCATAGCCCCAAAAAAGTAATTCTAAGGACCTTTGAAATCCTTTTTTAACTCGTTTATTCTTAAAATAACCAGATTGGACATTGTTCGTTAGCAAATAGACGAAAACAACCCCTGTTACCGTAAAAAACATTGGGGCTGTGAAACCTCTGACAAAATTCCAAGACGCGTAGAGTAGATTGTTCTCATCTCGATACGACTGTCCAAGTGTTAAACCAATAAAGTGTCCTTCAAGCATTAATAATATGGCAATAGATCTTGCCATATCAATGAATTTTAATCGTTCGCGTGGTGCTTTTACAACTTCCGTTATTTGTTCGTTCATTAAGAGGTTTTAAACAAAATTAAAATATTCTTCAATTAAGCGTTTATTTTTCAACGATTGCGCTAATAATTAATCGTATTTCTTCTGAATTCTGTGTTTGAAGATAAATTGATTTAACGACTTCGCCTTCATATCCAGCGGGGTCAAAGGTAAAAGTAAGAATCGTACTTTCCCCAGGTAGAAGTGAATTTTTTTTCATTGAAACTGTGTTGCAATTGCAAGGTATTCTCGCTGGTTTGAGTGTTACGGTGTGTTCATTTGTATTTGTCAACTCAAATTGAACGCTCACCTTCTTATTAGATGGGATGGAACCTACATTTATTATGTTGGATTTAACTTTTAAAGGGGCGTCTATTATGGAGTCACCAAAAAAGTTAACACTCTGGATTTCAATTTTTCTTTCCAACCCGGCGGCTCTTGAATAAACAGAATTTTTCTGGTCATTAAGGTTGTCACTTACAAGTTTGTTCGCCGTATATTCACCAAATGGCACTTCGGAAAACGTCAACTCACCACCATTCGAAGCTGTTTTGTTTATATATGGCTTAAAAACCCCATCGTTGTACTTTAATAAATAATTGACAAGAGATCGAATTCTTCTTTTGGTCAAATTCACGTTATAGTCTGACTTAGCTAAAGGACTTGCAAATCCTTTGATTGTTAAATTGATCTTCCTTCCTTTTTCTAATTCTACCAACAACAAATCTTGAAATATTTTTAAATCTTTTACTCCTTGGTCGACATATTCTATAAAAAAGCTTTCAATGTCCTCTTTTGCCTCATCCGATTTTTCTCCAGTTAATCCGTTCGAATATTCTTTTTGATATTTGTCCAACATGGCTTTATATTCAAAGTAACTTTCAATGTAGTTTACGCTCGTTAGAGTATCGGTGCTCTTTGGATTGGGAACGTCATTATGAAAATATAAAGTAACGGGCAATCGACTCATTAGTTCCTCCAAAGTTTCTTTCTTCGTAGGTGGGACTATTAACACTGGTTTTTCTATTATAAATATGTCA
The DNA here is from genome assembly GCA_024643585.1 of Crocinitomicaceae bacterium. Classification (GTDB taxonomy): domain Bacteria; phylum Bacteroidota; class Bacteroidia; order Flavobacteriales_D; family Crocinitomicaceae; genus UBA2040. The sequence continues at coordinate 27,648 of JAHEMP010000005.1, forward strand.
CTGCAACAGGTTGGGTTTTTGCTGTATTTTACACCCAATCGATTGCTCGTGACAAAGTCTAAATCCCCATTTTTAAAAAAGTATAGATCATTTGCCGGGCTGTTATAGGGTAAACCTAAATTTACTGGATCCTGAAGTTTAACTTCGTATTTCGAAGAAAAAACGTCTAAACCTCCAAATCCATCAAACCAGGAACTTGAAAAGTAAAGCGTTTTATTTTCGTCATCCAAAAGGGAGTCGTTTCATTATCTGGAGTATTTAAATTTTTGATATTTCTAACACGGCTATATTGATTCCCATTTTTTATTTGACTGTACCATAAATCCAATCCTCCTTCACCTCCTTCTCGATCGGAGGAAAAAACGAGATACTCTTGATTGTCCCAATTCACAATGCAGGGCATAGTCGTATTAGCATTTGGAGTATTAATAATTGTTCCAAGTGAATCTGGACTGTACCATTTACCATCCCTATAACGTGCCACCATTATTTTACATTTGTAATTATGGCTGTCTTCTGAACATAAGCTATAATAATAGCGGCTTCCATCCAAAGAAAAAGTCCCATTTCCGTTGCTTTGTTTGTCGACATTTAGTTCCTTGATTATTCTTGGTGTCGATTCTTGGTTCGCTCTCAAATCACTTGTATACAGATGTGTAAAGTAGTTTTTGCCATAAACCTCTTCACTGCTTGAAATAGAATCTGCCTTAAGGGAAGAAAATATTAATAATGAATCATGTATGATATGTCCAAATTCAGCGTCTTTTGAATTTACCTTTCCGGGGTAACTTTTTATAGTTGCCTCTTTGTTTTCCAATGCTGATTTTGCCCACAAACAACTTTCAATTTCTCGCCTAGCCTTACTATACAAATACTCTTTTTTTTGACGAGCATATTTTTTTTTCGCCAATTTAAAAGATTCAATTGCCTCGTCGTATTTACCATTTTGTTTTTGCATTAAACCCAATTGCAAAAGGCTTGATGGATAAAGCAAGGTTTCTTCTTTGTCGTAAACAATTTGGTAGTATTTTTCGGCCCTTCTATAGTCTTTGTATGCTCTCAATGTTTCTGCATATCCCCAATTGACGGCAACAGAATTTGAATCAATTTTTAATGCTTTTTCATAGTAATCCAAAGCGTATACGAAGTCACCTTTTTCGTATTTTTCTTCAGCGTATTTTATATATTTTCCAATTTCTGTTTGAGAAAAAACATTTAAACTCAAACTCAAAAAAAGAAGGACGTTTAAATGTAATCTGGGCATATACGATGAATTATTTTCTTAGGTCTTAACGATTGGTGAATATAGCGAACTGCAATTTCTAGGCCACCTCTGGCATTACTAGCTTGCGTCAATTTGGAAAAATTTAAATCATAACTTACCCCAACAAACCAGTTCTGATAGTCCATTCCCAAACTAATGAAACCTGCGTCCTTTGCTCTGTACCATACGCCAGCGTATACTGCTCTATACTCGCCAAGGTAATTTTTTAGAATGTATTTGGCAGAGCTCCCCAAAACAAGTTCTTTGTATTTTCCTTGTAAAGAAAGGGTAACAGCTGGTAACAAAAACAAATCTCTTTTCAACTTGTAATCAACCCTCGCAAAGAAGTTCGAGCGTATATCACGTTGAATTTTTGTGCCTAAAAACCCTTGATTTGGTCGGTTTAAATTAAAAAAACCTGCTCCTGTGTTTAATTTTGACTTTGAATTCAATTTCCAATCCAAAACGATTCCGATTCCCGTTGAAAGATTGGTTTTGCTATTAGTAGCGAATGACTCATTCGTGGCTAAATTTTGATCATACATTATCCCATTATACTGATTGTCAAATGTTAATAGCTGAGAATTGATTTGTCGTTGATTCATTCCGACATTAATTCCTGGTCTAATTACAAGAGTTGAATCTGGTTTTAGGTAAAGCGGAATATTTGCGTTTAACTGTATTTCCAGTGTTCTTAGTTGTCCATCTCCAACGACATCATGAAATAGCAATCCTCCAACCCCTATTTTCTTTAATTTATTTAATCTTCCATCTAAGGATAAAGATGTTGTTTGAAACGGCACAGTCACTGCTCTCCATTGATCTCTATAATTACCAATGAAACGATAGTCGCCTTGGAAATTTCCAGCTTGACCGGGATTTTGAAATATGGGATTGTCGGAAAATTGTGACCAATGGATATCCTGAGCTACCAACAAAGTAGGAGCTAGGAGAATGAAGATAATGAAAAGTTTTAGTCCGTTCATTTGTTCAATGAAATTAAACAAAAAATGACGGATGGCAAAAAGAATATTAACTGTACTAAACGAATAGACAATTCTTAGGGAGTGGTGGTGGAAACAGGTAAAATTTTTCCTCGATAAAAACGGTGGCCATTGAGCAAGAAGTCAGCAATATAGTCAGCCATTTCTTCGGAGGAGTGTGGAGCTTTGTAACCAGGGAAAGCTTCGTTTAACATTTCTGTTTGAACGGCCCCAAGACATAGACAATTCATTGAAATAGCAGTTTCCTTGTATTCCTCAGAAAACAATTCTGTAAAGCTGCACAGGGCTGCTTTTGAAGTAGAGTATACGCTTAACCCAGCAAATTTAACACTGCCTTGAAATCCTCCCATCGAACTAATGTTTACAACATGTGAAGTCTGTTTTTCTAAGAAAGGAACTGCGGCTTGAACAGCTTGAATAACACCTAAAATATTTGTCTGATAACAAGATTGAATATCATTTGAAGTCAATTCGAGAAAGGGCTTATTCACTAATTTCCCCGCATTGTTTACCATGAAATGAATTTCCCCAATCGATTGAAAAATTTTGCTTGCGTCCTCCCTTACTGTTTTTGAGGATAAATCAAATGGGTGAAAATAGATGTTGGAATGTTTTTCAAAATCGGCTGAGCCATTGCGAGATAACGCGTAAACGTTAAACTCTGGGTTGGAGGCAAGTTTTAAAACCAGTTCCTTGCCAATGCCACGACTTGTTCCGATTACAACAATATTAGTCATCGAATGAAATAGTTAGTTTCTCGGAAGTCGGAATTGCTTGGCATGCCAAAATATAACCTTCGGCAAGGTCTTCATCCGTCAATGAGTAGTTAATTTTCATTGTTGCTGAACCTTCTTGAACTTTACATTTACAGGTACTGCAAACTCCACCTCGACAAGAATAGGGTGGGTCGTATCCTTCATTGTTCAATGTGTCGATAATTCCTTTTCCTTT
>JAHEMP010000100.1 GCA_024643585.1 Crocinitomicaceae bacterium
TTTATGTAAAAAAGTGGGTGCCAGAATACGGAACAGATAAATATCCTGAGCCTGTTGTAGAGCATAAATTTGCAAGGGAAAGGGTTTTGAGTGTTTATAAGGCAGCGTTGAATTAAAACAATTGTTTTTGTTCGTCGAATCTAAATTTCATAACTTGGTAAAGAATAGTCCAAGTTGGAGTACCATGATAAATATTTGAAAAATGAAATCTCTTTTAATTACCTCCGCTACAATTGCTTTTTTGGCATGTTCGTCAACTTCAATAAAACTAAAACAAAATGGAAGTGAAAGAACAGTACCTCAAGAAGCAAAAGACTATTGGTTTTCATCAGATGGTGCTGAAATCACTTCGTACAAATTAACACAAGCGCGCTACGGTGAGCTAAGAGAAGGCGAAGCCGTTACCGTGTTTATTTCCGAACCATTTTCTCCTTCAAAAAACACAAAAGCTGACAGGAAATATGCTGATAATGTCCCCGTTTTAAAATGTAATTTCACGAAGAGATTCGACACGGGTATTTATCCTTACACAATGATGACCTCCACATTTTTTCCATTCGAAAATTCCAATGCAAGTTTAAAAATTAGCACGACTGTGTCAGAATGGTGCGGTCATGTGTACATGGAATTGCGAAATAAAAAGAAATTTGAGATAGAGAATCATTCCTATTTCGAAGGTGAAAGTTCAGATACAGAAATATCCAAATGTCTATTGGAAGACGACCTTTGGTCAAAAATTCGTTTAGACCCTTTTTCAATTGAAACAGGTAAACAAAAAATGATTCCTTCATTTTTCTTTTTGCGCCTTATGCACAAAGAAGCAAAAGCCTACGATTGTGATTTATCACTTTTAAAAGGTGAAACGAACAGAATTTCAGTAAGTTATCCATCTTTGAATCGAAAACTTTCAATTGAATTCGAGAGTCTTTTCCCTTACAAAATAGTAAGTTGGTCAGAAACGTACCCAGATGGATTTGGGGCTGATGCTCCAGTTCTTGAAACCAAAGGAACCATAATCAATTCCATTCGGTCAAGATATTGGGAAAAAAACGACAATTCTAATCACGAATTAAGAAAAGAGCTTGGGTTGAGGCTATAACTCATTATCACTTCACATAATCCTGCTTCACCACCAACATGTATTGATCATTTTCAATTTTGATGTAGCCTTGGTCGTAGCAGAAAAAGTACTTCGCTCCTTTTTGAGTTGTGTAGATATTCGTGAAATAATGAAAGTTAAAACCTTCTTCTGCTAAAGAAATTGCATCGACAGTTATCTTTCCTTTTGGATTCATTTGTGATAATATTCGACGATTTTTGCGTAAAATATTGTTGATTCGACGAACGTATTTTGTCGCGTCTTCATTCAGCCGATTGTTAAACGTATTGCGACAATAATCACTACAAAACTTCTGATCCTTTCGACCTTTTAGCTCCGCTTGACATTCCTCACACTTTCTGACTTCTTTCATACACGATTAGCAGATTACGATTTTTAAAATTAATAGATAATTCCGAATTCAACTAATCCGTAATTCGCCAATTCGCAACCCACCATTCAAAAAAGAAAATAACAATAATTAACGCCTGTCAAGCGCCAATCAACCAAATCTTTAGCAACTTTGTTGGTTCCATTTACATACAGAATGATAGAACAAGAGGAAAATTCAATTCAACCTGCAACGGTATTACAAAAACTAGGTGAAAAGGTAAGTGCGGAAAATGAGCACATCCAAATTCTAAAAAAAGAAATTGGCAAGGTAATAATTGGTCAAGAATACATGGTCGATCGTTTGCTGATTGCTCTACTTTGCAACGGGCACCTGCTTCTTGAAGGAGTTCCAGGATTAGCCAAAACACTCGCAATCAAGACCCTTTCGGACGCCTTGGATGTTTCCTTTAATCGAATTCAATTCACACCAGATTTATTGCCAGCCGACATAACGGGGACACAATTATACGATCAGAAAAGTGGCGGATTTACAGTTCGAAAAGGTCCGGTTTTCGCCAATTTCATTCTAGCAGATGAGATAAATCGTGCACCTGCAAAAGTTCAAAGCGCCCTTCTGGAAGCGATGCAAGAAAGACAAATTACCATTGGTGAAGAGAGTTTCAAATTGGACGAACCCTTTTTGGTCTTAGCAACAATGAACCCGATTGACCAAGAAGGAACCTACGCGCTTCCTGAGGCACAAGTTGATCGATTTATGATGAAAGTTGTCCTTGGTTATCCGAGCAAAGAAGAAGAAAAACAAATTCTTCGTTTTAATGTCCGCCCAGAAGGATTTCCATCTGTATCAACGGTATTGACAAAAAATGATGTGCTTCGATTCAGAGAATTGGTGAAAGAAATTTACCTCGACGAAAAAATAGAGCAATACATTATTGACGTAGTTTTTGCGACAAGAATGCCAGAAAAATACGGACTTGGTTTCTTGGAACCATTGATAGCTTTCGGCTGTTCACCAAGAGCAAGTATCAATTTAGCGTTAACTGCAAAAGCCCACGCCTTCTTGCAAAATAGAGCCTTTGTTATTCCTGAAGATGTCCGGGCTGTTGCTCCTGATGTCATCCGTCACCGCATTGGATTGACATACGAAGCGGAAGCAGAAAACATGTCAGCAACAGATATTTTAAGTAAAATCATCGGAAGAGTTCAAGTTCCGTAAACGAAAATCATGGACGCTAAAGCGATTCTTGAGAAAATCAAACTCCTCGAAATAAAAACGAGAAGCCTGACCAAACAGGTTTTCTCTGGAGAGTACCATTCGGCATTCAAAGGTCGGGGTATGACTTTTTCTGAAGTCCGTGAATACCAAACCGGTGATGAGATTAGAACCATTGATTGGAACGTAACGGCTCGTTTTAATGAACCTTTCGTCAAAGTTTTCGAAGAGGAAAGAGAGCTAAATGTTATCCTGGTTATGGATGTTTCCAGTTCTCAAAATTACGGTATTCACGAAAAAAGCAAGAAAGAACTAGCGCTTGAATTAGCTGCGGTCTTGTCGTTTTCGGCAATTGCGAACAACGATAAAATTGGAGCTACTTTCTATTCGGATAAGATGGAGAAATACATTCCTCCTAAAAAAGGTCGAAAACATGCCTTAGTTATTTTAAGAGAGCTTTCGGAACAAGATTCCAAACACAAAAAAACGAATTTAGTAGAGGCATTAAAATTTATCAGAAATACTGAAAAAAAGAGGTCTATTGTATTTGTAATCAGTGACTTCATCGATGAAAACTCCTACCTTGAGGCTCTTTCCCAAACTCGAAAAAGACACGATGTCGTAGCTATTAAAATTTTAGATGACCTTGAGCAAAATCTGCCCGATCTAGGCATTGTACCACTTCAAAATGTAGAGACAGGTGAATGGAATTGGTACAATACCTCAAATCCAGAATTCAGGAAAGAATACGCCCAACAATTCGATGAAAAACGAAACCAATTTCATCTAGATTTAAGAAAAAAAGGGATTGATTCCATTGAAATCTCAACACAAGACGACTATTACCGCTCCCTTGTTCAATTATTTCACCAAAGAAGAGGATGATAAAGCAAAGCGGAATTTTCATATTGGCCATTCTTTTAGCGAATTGTTTGTCAGCACAAAAAGTAAAAAGCAAACTCAGTTCCAATCAGATTTGGCTGGGCAATGAATTTACGCTGATCGTTGAAATAGAATGTGAGAAAACAGATCAAATTTCTTATTTGCCGGAAACGAAACATTTAAACGCTTTCCGTGGTAATCCCGACAAATCCTCGCCAGACACCATAAAATTGGAAATACTTACACCCTTTGTTTCCAAAAGAGAAAAAATTCAAGGGAAAACGTATTGGGAAGGCACCTATTCTTTAATTTGCTTCGACACAGGATATTTGGTGCTTCCTCCTATGACCATAATGTTCAATAATAAAACTCTTGAAATTCCGCCATCTTTATTGAACGTTATGTTAGTGCCAAAAAGCAAGAACATTGATATTTACGATATAGAAGAAAATTTTGCAGTACTTCCAGAAGAAAAATTTGATTTAATTGGCAACGCTAAATTTCTTTCTTTGCTTTTCCTTTTAATGGGCCTATTATTAGGGTTAATCTACTTTATATTGCCCAAAGGGAAGAAAAAAGAAACATCAGAAATACCTGAAAGAAAACTAAGTTCTCAAGAAAAAACGCGCCAGGCATTAAATTCATTAATGGAGAAACAAATGTGGCGGAACAATCAAGAGAAAGAACACTTTACTGAGTTGTCGCTAATTATTAGAAATTTTCTCAATGAAGAATACAACAATCGCTTTGAAGGCAAAACAAGTTTTGAAATTCAGTTAATTCTGAAGAAAGAACATTTTTCTTACAAACAATTAAATGATCTTGGTCTTATTTTGAATGTCTCAGATATGGTGAAATTTGCTAAGTCTTCAGTCGAAGAAGAGGGAATTAACACCATTTATAGAAAGGCGATAGAATTTGTAAATGAAACCATTAAAGAATAATGCTTTCGAATTGGAACATATGGCCCTTTGAATACAATTATCTCCATCCAGAGTGGTTTTTGCTCCTGCTTTTGATGCCACTGATTGCATTTTTCTTGTTTAAAAAAGAGAATACACTTAATTTTTCCGCTTCAATAACACAGGATCCAAATGCAAAAAAAAATGCACTAAATTGGGTTGGAACCTTTCGTAAAGGTATCATTTACTTGAAGTTATTAATTTTCACTTTGCTCGTTTTTGCGCTAGCAGGACCATTTTCTTGGAGAAATGAGGAAGGAAAACAAGAGGATTACAAAAAGGGGATTGATATGGTATTGGCCATTGACGTATCGCTTTCCATGTATTCGCGCGACTTTTTGCCAAGTAGACTCGACGCCGCTAAAAGAGTGGCTATGGAATTTGTTCAAGGTAGAAAAGGAGATCGAATAGGTTTGGTGGTCTATGCGGGCGAAGCATATACTTCCTGCCCTCCCACGCTAGATTACAAAATATTAATCGAACAAATCTCTAAAGTTTCTGGCGAATACATAGAAGGTGGTACCGCAATTGGAGTTGGACTTGGTACGGCAGTGAGTCGCTTGCGGGACGATGCTAAATCTTCAAAAGCAATAATTCTTATTACAGATGGGACCAACAATGCTGGGGATATTACTCCTGAAAGAGCTGCAGAATTAGCCAAGGCCTTAAATATACGTGTCTATACTATAGGGGTTGGGACCAACGGTGAAGCCCTTTCTCCAGTCATCACACCATTTGGGGTTCGCTTTGAAATGCAACCCGTCGAAATTGATGAAAAAACACTCATTCAAATTGCGGATAAAACTGGGGGACAATATTTCCGAGCGGTTGATGAAGAGGCTCTTTACTCGATATATGAGAAAATTGAAAAACTAGAAAAAAGCAAATTCTTGAACCAAGTTTACCAAAATGAACCTCCCGCAGATCCAAGTCCATTTTTACTTTGGGCATTGTTATTAATTCTGTTTGTTAGTATTTACCCATTAATACTTTTCAAGCATGCAGCCTAAAAAATTAAAGTACCCATTATTGAAGCCTCTGAAATGGACTCTTCTTTCTGAGACTGTTCTCTGGATATTGCTAACGTTGACAATCCTCTTTGTAAATTATTTGTATCCCAATGAATTCTATTTTCGTTATCCAAAGGCAATATGGTTAAATATTGTCGCTGCTCCTTTGTATTTTATTCTTTTCAAGCAGAGAAATGAACTGAATAAAATACTGGAAGTTGCTCCAAAAAGATTGCTAAGTACCTTTATCACATATGTTCCAGAAACTCAATATTGGTATAAGTGGATTGTCTTTCGTTTCGCCTTTTTCTTCCTTACAATAGCATTAGCACAACCCTTATTTGGAACAAAAAAAGCAATGAGCTTGGTTAAAAACAGTGAAGTTGTTTTGGCATTGGACATATCCAATTCAATGAATACCAAAGACATTGACAAAAACATTTCCAGACTTGATATTGCAAAAAGAGCAACCGTTGAGCTGATCAATGGATTAAAAGGAGAGCGTTTGGGTATTTTAATCTTTGCCGGAAACGCATTTGTTCAATTGCCAATTACCAAGGATTACAATTCGGCTAAAATTTTCGTGAACGAAATCGAAACCAAAATGATCTCGAATCAAGGAACCAATTTCGAAATTGCGATTCAAAAAGCAACTGAAATGTTCTCGGAAGGAAATGGGGGGAAATGCATACTCATGGTTACGGATGGAGAAAATCATGAAAAAATCCCAGACGAAACCCTTGCTGATTTGCCCGATAAAAACATATTTCTAGCCGTGGTAGGTTTGGGTACGAAAAATGGCGGATTGGTGCCCAAAGATCCCGACCGTCCATATGCAGGTTATAAAACAAATGGGAATGGTCAACCAATTTTATCTAAAATGGACCGAAATCTTGTGAAAGATATTGCTAAAAAAGCACGCGGTATAGCAGTGATATCAGACAGTCCATTTCCGAATCTTTCAGAATTATTAACAGAAATTAACGGCCTAAATAAAGGGAATTTAAGAGATTTGAACCTAGATATAAAAGACGCATATTATCCTCTGCCACTTGGTATTGGCATTTTATTGTGGATTATTGCAACGGTTTTGCCATTTGACCGTAAAACTGGATGGAAGTAAATGAATAAATTGATTAAATATCTTCTTGTTATCCTTGTTTTCCAAACCAACATGGTTATCGCGGAAACAAATAGTGATTCCCCCCAAAACAAAGAGGATTGGAGAGGCCTATTGAATTTGGCTCGAAAAGCATATCACGATAAAGAGTATCAAAAGGCCATATTATTCTATGAAACAGCTTTGCCTGTGCTTCCAAAGGGAATTGATTTGACGGAAGAAATTGCCCAAACAATGTATCGAATGAAGCAATTAGATAATGCTGCAACTCTATATAAAAATCAAAAAAATCAAGATAAATTATCCATCGCTAGAAAATTTCATAATCTCGGCAATATTGCCATGGAGAAAAAAGAATATAAAAAAGCGATTGAAGAATATAAAAAATCATTGCGGCAAAACCCTTCGAATGAAAAAACGAGATACAATTTGTCGGAAGCCATAAGAAAACTTAAAGAGGACAAACAAAACAATCCTCCACCCAAAGAAGAGGAGAACAAAAAGAATGAACCCAAAGAGAATCCGGATGACAAAGACTCAAAAAATCCGGCTGATTTAAACAATCAAACCGTTCAACGAGAGTTGGACAAACTGATGAAAAAAGAAATTGAAACAAAAAGAAAGTTGGCCAACAACAAAGAAGGCAAAGGCGGTCTTAAATCACAGAAAGATTGGTAATGATTAAATCTATTTCCATATTATTTTCTTTCCTATGTGCGTTCTTAACCTTCGCTCAGAAACCATCCGTGGAGTTGATCGTTCAACCTTCAAATGTTGAAGTAGGCGAACAGTTTAATGTAATTGTTAAGTCGAACATTACAGGCGAAATTAATATCGATTTTCCTCAAACGTATGACCAAGGGTACAATGTCATGAATAGAATGGAACAAGACTATGATGGCAATACTGGCGAATTGATAACTATTTACTACCATGCTCGAACTGGGTCTATTTCGAAGGAAGGTACATACACTTTCGGACCAGCTTATATTCGAAAAGGGAACAAGGTTTACCGTTCCAATAAAGTAACTGTTACCGCCAAATTGAAAGCACACGAATCCAATGAAACAGTTGAAGAATCTCTTTTTCGTAAACCTGCATGTGGATCCATCGTTTTATCAAAATGCAAAGTCTATCAAGGTGAGCCTGTTGTGATTGAATCAAAAGTTACCGCTCGCTTTAAGCCTACGCATTACGATGCATATAGAAGTTACAGTATTGAAA
>JAHEMP010000101.1 GCA_024643585.1 Crocinitomicaceae bacterium
CGTATCACCAAAGGACTGTATGGATGGGAACAAAACATCCGCAAATACACTATCTGTAACAGTCCCACAAGAATTTGTAAAATCACAATAATAATACATGTCCTGAATTGGGGACAAACTTACAGTCGGGCCTGTATTTGGAGAAATATTAATATTTGGGTACCAAAAATAGGTATCACCTCCAGAAACGGTTATGGACTGAGTAGAATTGACGCATATTCTAATCGTATCATCCATAACGGGTGCCGGTGGATTGGTAAAAACGGTTATTTGAACATTTCCGGTATAAACGCATCCATCTGAGGTTGTGCCAGTAACTGTGTAATTAATAGACTGTGTAGGCGAACTAATTGGATTCGAAATATTGGGGTTACTCAAATAAGTAGTTGGAGACCAAGTATAGTCTATGGCTCCATTTGCCATTAAGTTGACATCATTTCCTATACATATATTGGTGTCAGCAGAGGTGGTCAAACCTCCATTATAAACATTGAGAATACATGTTAAAGTATCTGACCCACAGGAATCTGAGATAATAACTGTAAATATAGTAGTGGAATCGATCGTGGCAAATGGGTCGCTTGAAGTAGGATCATCTAAAAATTGACTTGGAGACCACTGATACGTTTGTCCTCCTGATGCATGAAGTTGATAAGTGTCTCCAATACAAATGGTGTCTATCGGTTGAACTATTCCTCCTTGAAAATCTCCAACTTCAATTATGAAAGTAGAGGTATCTGCCAAATAACAGCCTAAAGCATCCCAAGCAATTAATGTAACGGTATACGTTCCAGCTCCTGGGTAGACATGTGATGGACTTTGGGCGCTTGAAGAAGTTCCGTCCCCAAAAGTCCAAAAATAATTATCCGCGTATAGGGTATTATTTTGAAAGAAAACAGGTTCAGGATAACAAATTAAGGGGTCCAAAACAGATATTAAGGGCACAATGACACTGAGGTCAAACTTAAAGGCTGCTAAATTGCAATTTGAGCTATTATTTGTTGTTGACCATGACCCAACTGTAGATGTGAAGCCAGAAGAATTCCCCCCACATGCAGCGCAAACTGCATGATAAACTCTACCATTCTTATCGAAACGGCTGGTACCTCCGTCTACATGCTTGTTACTGTTCGATAGCCCCCCGAAAAAGGTGGCGTATTTCAAAACAACAGCGTTTGCCCCTAATACAGCTAAATAAAAATTATCACCCAAAGTGGTAGATTGGTATGCATCGCTTGTTACCGGGAAACCGGAAACAGTTGAAAAGACTGCCTGACTAAGTAATACGTTCAATGGCCCACCCCAACCTGCCAAATAAATGTCCCCACAATCGGAAACTAAAAAAGCCGTGGGAGATAATTCGACATGACCAGAGCCAGCGCCTATCATTGTTGTCCATTGAATGGCACTTAAATTACTTGAATATTTTCGTATAAATTGTCCAGAATTGGCATTGCCATATTTCCCCGGAGTAATCGCATAACTACTTTCGGATTGACCTAAAACATAAGGTTCATTTTGAACATCCGTTTGTACCAAATAGACTTGGTCATATTCGCTTTGACCAATATATGTTCCGTTAATTGTCTGACCGTTTAGTGGGTTTAGTTTCATTAGAAATCCATCGCTTATACCTCCATTGAAAGTAAGGTCTTCACCTGAGATAAGACTTAGATTTGTGGATGTTGTGCCCCCTGCAACAAACACATCTCCATTGTAGGCAGCTTGAATTGAATATCCAGCATCCGCACCATTTCCGCTTATATACCTTGACCAAAGCAATGTATTCAGAGTTGCATTCATCTTGAAAGCAACGGCGCTTTGGCTTCCCTGCATGGCTTGACCGCCAGAACCCACAAGTGGAAAATTCGTTGAAGTCGTCGAGGTGGCGACATACACATTGTACGCTGAATCCAAGGTGATTTCTCCTCGGTATTCATCACCGTAATTGTACTTTAAAATAGATGAACCATTGTAACCATCGTTTCCACTTCCTCCGACAAATGTTGACGAGAGGATTGCTGTTCCATTTGCATTAAATCTGGTTATAAAAACATCTGAACCTGGAATCGTCGCAGATCCTCCTTGCGGAATAAAATTTGGCCCCCCATTGAAACTTGGGTCGTAGGCATTTGCGGTAGGAAAATCAGATGAACCTGTCATTCCCAACACGTAAAGTTCTCCATTGGGTCCGCAAACCATGCTACTCGGAAATTCATTCGATAAAGCCCCGCCTAAATACGTCGAATACATCAGAGAAGCCCCATTTGCCGTAAATTTCATGATGCTTACGTCAAAATTTTGATTGAAAAACGAGGTTCCATTAAAGGTTAAATCGTAGGCTCCCAATGTTGTGGGCAAACCTTGACCGAAAACAATGCCCCCTGCAAACACATTTCCTAAGTCGTCAGGCGTTGCTGTAGAGCCCCAATTATCCGCTGTAGATCCACTAAATGTAGAAAAGGTAAGGTTCGGGTCAATAATTAATTCGTAGTTGTCATCGTATTCGCCAATTACATAGCTTAGTTCGTCATTTACCAATTTAAAAACTACATTAACTTTTTTCTTTTTACCATCGATGACCTGCCAGGCAATCGGTTTGTTTTCCGTTATAACTCCAAATGAATGGTGTATTTTTAAGTCACCATTTTTATCAATTTTCACTACATCTGCTCCTTCAATTTTAGATGCAATAATGGATGGACTTATGTTTGGTTTTACAATGAATGAATATTTTAATGCACCGACATCACCAACGTATTCCATGTCAATACCTGGGTAAAAATCTTTTAAAACTGTTTTGTGATAGGAACGCACAAAACTTTTCCATTTACTTGGGTCATTACCAATGTAATAATTACTGTAAAATGAAGACTCGTCTGAATTTATACTTTTACCAGTATAATTGGAACCAAAAAAAGTGTTTTTAAGTAAATGTCCTCGGTATTCATCGTGGTCATTTTTTTCTTTATGATCGTGAGAATGCAAACCGGTGTGGAAATGAAAAGTCATACCTGTTTGGGTGATAAACATTTCTCCGCCAGACAGCTTTATCTTGTGCAAGATTTCCTTTTCCCACTGTCCTGAATTTGATTCTAGCCATACCTTTTCACTTTGACTATAAACAGTCAAAAAAATGAAAAAACATAAAAATGAAAAAAAGTATTTGACCATCTTACACAAACATAGGGCTTTTAAAAGAAAATTTCAACCGATTAAATTAGCAATAATATACTGTTTCCCTTAGTATTATAACAGAAATATAAAGAATCGGTTGCCTGTATTAAGAAACAAAATGACCAGCAACCGCTCTAATAACTGTATAATTCATAAAATTGGCCAAATTCCCTCCAAATTCTATCGAATATATGTAATTTTGCAAAACATTTTTAAAGACGTTTTTTCGATGAGTGATCCAATTAAACACGAGTGTGGTATTGCAGTTTTAAGACTTAAAAAACCACTTCAGTTTTACCTGGAAAAGTACGGTTCAGCATTTTATGGCCTTAATAAAATGCATCTTTTGATGGAAAAACAACACAATCGCGGTCAAGATGGTGCAGGATTAGCCAATATAAAGCTAGATATGGAGCCGGGCGAAAGATATATTTCTCGTCACAGAAGTATAGCGAAGCATCCGATCGAAGATTTGTACAATCACATTGGAGAAAAAATTCAAACGTTAGAAGAAGAAAATCCTGCATTATTAAAAGACGTTGACTATTTAAAAAAGAATCTAGGATTCACAGGAGAGTTGTTTTTAGGACATCTTCGATACGGAACCTTCGGACGTAATTCTATTGAAAGTTGTCATCCATTTTTGAGACAAAACAATTGGATCACAAGAAATTTAGTGGTTGCAGGAAATTTTAATCTAACAAATGTTGATGAGCTTTTCAAAGTACTTGTTAAACTTGGACAGCATCCAAAGGAAGTATCCGACACCGTAACCGTTCTGGAAAAAATTGGCCACTTCTTAGATGTAGAAAACGAAGAAATGTTCGCTCAATTGAAGCCTCAAGGTTACACGAACAAAGAAATTTACGATAGGATTGCAGAAAAATTAGACATTGTAAAGATTCTTAAAAAAGCATCTGAAGATTGGGATGGTGGATATGCTATGGCAGGCTTAATGGGCCACGGTGATGGTTTTGTCCTTCGTGACCCATCAGGAATTCGCCCTGTATCTTGGTATGAAGATGACGAGGTTGTAGTTGTAGCATCTGAAAGACCTGTTATACAAACTGCATTTAATTTACGTGAAGAACAAATTAAAGAGTTAAAACCAGGTCACGCACTAATCATGAAGAAAAATGGTCAGGTTAGTGAAGTTGAGATAAATGCCCCTCTTGAACCAAAAAGTTGCTCCTTTGAAAGAATTTATTTTTCTCGAGGTAGCGACGTCGAAATTTACAAGGAAAGAAAACAGTTAGGTAAAAATATAGTTCCTCAAGTTCTAAAAACGATCAACTATGATTTGGACAACTCCGTGTTCTCCTTCATACCTAATACGGCGGAAGTTTCCTTTTATGGACTAATCAAGGGACTTGAAAATTATCTAAACGACGAGAAATACAAAGCTATTTTAGCACTAGGAAAAGACGTGACTCCTGAAAAATTGGAGGAAATAATTTACAGGAGAGCAAGAATTGAAAAAATTGCAATCAAAGATGCTAAACTCAGAACCTTCATTACCCAAGATGATACAAGAGACGATTTAGTGGCTCATGTTTATGACATAACCTACGGTTCAGTTGTCAGAGGAAAAGACAACTTGGTGATTATTGATGATAGTATAGTTCGCGGGACAACATTAAAGCAAAGTATATTAAGAATATTAGATCGTTTAGATCCAAAAAAGATAGTTGTAGTTTCTTCCGCACCTCAAATTCGATTCCCGGATTGTTATGGTATTGATATGGCGAAAATGGGCGATTTTATTGCCTTTGAAGCCGCTATTGCTTTGTTGAACGAAAGAGGAATGGGTCAGGTGATTGAAGACGTCTACACGAAATGCCTAAGTCAAAAAGATTTGCCAAAAGAGCAAATCAAAAACTATGTGAAGGAAATTTATGAGCCTTTTACAGATGACGAAGTGTCTGTAAAAATATCTCAACTATTGAAACCCGCTAGCGTGAAGGCCGAAGTGGAAATCATTTATCAGACAGTTGAAAACCTACACGATGCATGTCCAAAAAATTTGGGTGACTGGTACTTTACCGGTAATTATCCTACTCCAGGTGGAAACAAAGTAGTTAACAAAGCATTTTTAAACTGGAAAGAGGGAATTAACGAAAGAGCCTATTAATTAGTCAGTCATGAAACGCAAAACCGCCATATTTTTTTATTTGTTAGGTGGTTATGTTTTGCTTCAATTCGCATGGTGGGCGTATCATTTGATTGAACTCACCCAATTGAATGTCATTGAAGATGTAGAAGTTTCACGCAAGGTTTTTATGATTCTTGGAGAAGGATTGGTTTTCTTTCTCATCATAATGATTGGTTTATGGCAAATTCGTAAATCCAGTAAAAAAGAATTGAAACTAGCTGAACGCCAAAGAAATTTTTTACTCTCGGTAACCCATGAACTAAAAACTCCTTTAGCAGCAAATAAACTTTTTCTACAGACCATTCGAAAACGTGATTTCGATTTATCACAGCGGAATGACTTGCTCGATAAGGCGATTTCGGAAAATGTTCGGCTAGAAAATATGATTGACAATATCCTTAATGCTACTAGACTTGAACATCAAACAATTTATTTGAATCGCGAAAGATTCAACCTTGACGAGCTGCTTTTAAAAATTGTAGAGCGATTCGAAAAAGTTTACCAAGTCAAAAAAATTAGGACCAATATAGATTCTGGATTGGAAGTGATTGGTGATATGGCGATGATAGAAACTATTGTTGTAAATCTAATTGAAAACGCTATTAAATATGCCGGTAAAGATGCTGACATTCATTTGTCCGCCTCAAAAACTGACGAAGTGGTTAAATTTGCGGTGGAAGATAATGGACCTGGTGTTCCAGTTGAAATTCAAACCGAAATTTTTGATAAATTCATGCGGTCAGGTAATGAAGAAACTAGAACTAAAAAAGGCACAGGATTAGGCCTTTATATTTCAAGAGAGTTTGCACACCTAAACAAAGGAGAAATTAATTATAAAAATGCGCAACCTAAGGGTGCAATTTTTGAAGTAAGATTAACGAAATGACTAAAAAATTCGGACTTATAATTTTAGATGGTTGGGGATTGGGTAAAAAAGACCATTCCGATGCTGTATTCCAGGCCAACACCCCTTACATGGACCATTTGATTTCAAGTTACCCAAATACAAGGTTGACCACCTTTGGCGAGGCAGTGGGATTGCCAGAAGGCCAGATGGGAAATTCGGAGGTGGGTCATTTAAATATAGGTGCTGGCCGAATAGTTTACCAAGAATTGACTCGTATAAATAAATCGATTCGAGAGGGTGATTTTTTCACGAACACTAAACTGATTGAGGCCATGACCTTGGCTCAAAAAAGCGGAAGAAAATTACACTTTATTGGACTTGTTTCGAAAGGTGGTGTACATAGTTCGCAAGACCATTTGTATGCACTATGTGATATGGCCGAAAAGTATGGTGTTAAGGATGTGTTTATCCATGCCTTTACCGACGGAAGAGATTGTGACCCCAAAAGTGGTCAGGAGTATCTTTCTGAGTTAGAGAAGCACATTGAAAACAAAAGTGCCAAAATTGCAACAATCGTTGGTCGCTATTTCGCGATGGATAGGGACAATAGATGGGAAAGGATTTCGGAAGCATACCATGCAATGGTGAATAGAACAGGAACTTCTTATGAAAATGTAAATGCTGTATTTGAATCCAATTATTCCCAAAACATAACGGATGAATTTTTGCCTCCAAGCATTATCTCTAGGAGTGGTGAAATTGATGGGTCAATTTCAGATGACGATGTGGTAATTAATTTTAATTTCCGGACCGACCGACCGCGTGAAATAACTACTGCCTTGACACAAAAAGCATTTCACGAACAAAACATGCATCCGCTAGCATTGCATTATTTTAGCATGACGATGTACGATGAAAATTTCAAAAATATTAACGTGATTTTTGAAAAAGATAATTTGAAAAATACCATAGGTGAGGTTTTATCGAAATTAGACAAAACACAAGTTCGAATTGCAGAAACGGAAAAATACCCCCATGTTACTTTCTTTTTTAGTGGCGGCAGAGAAGAACCCTTCGTCGGTGAATCTAGAATTTTGGTGAATTCACCTAAAGTTGCAACCTACGATTTACAACCTGAAATGAGTGCACCAGAGGTAAAAGATAAAATTGTGAATTCAATTAATACCGAATCTCCAGATTTTATTTGTTTGAATTTTGCGAATCCTGATATGGTAGGACATACCGGTGTTTTTTCTGCGATTATGAAAGCCGTTGAAACAGTGGATCAGTGTTTAAACGAAGTGGTTGAAGCTGGTAAAAAAATGGGGTATGAATTTTTAGTAATCGCGGATCATGGCAATGCCGATTTCGCCGTTAATGCAGACGGAAGCCCAAATACTGCGCATAGCTTAAATCCGGTTCCAGCAATTCTAGTTACTGAAAATAAGGACATTCAACTTCATGAAGGAATTCTTGCTGACGTTGCACCTACTATACTTCGAAGAATGGGGATTGCTGCTCCTATTGAAATGGATGGGAAATCACTTATTCAATCGTAATTTAAATGACCAAAAAGAGAACGAAAATTCAGTTCACGTCCTATGAGAAATTTGTCATTGCAATATTAGCCATTGTTCAATTTACTGTTATTCTCGATTTCATGGTATTGTCT
>JAHEMP010000359.1 GCA_024643585.1 Crocinitomicaceae bacterium
CGGTAAAAGGTATTTTACCTCCTATCGTCAAACCTGCTGCCATACCCATCATATTTGCTTCGGCAATACCTACTTGAAAAAAGCGTTCTGGGAAATCTTTTTCAAAGGCATTCATCTTAAGCGAACCTGTCAAATCAGCGCAAAGAGCGACAACATTATCATGCGTTTTACCAAGTTCGTGCAATCCTTCTCCAAAGCCTGAGCGGGTATCCTTGTGACCGTAAATTTCGAAATTCTTCATTTTGCTTTATAAATTAATGCTGAGTGTTTTATTTGAATATATGCGAGCGTCAGTCTCAACTGTTAAAGAGGAGGACCTAATATTTTTGTTTCTGTAAACTATCTTATAATTACCTGGTTGTAAATACCATTGACCTGTTTTTGAATTCTGATCTAAATTACAAACCCATTCTCTTTCCCCTGAATCGTGAATTAAAAATATTTGCCCTACTATTTGACTTCCGGCTTTGTAGGAAAGTAAACCAGGAGCAAGAACATCAATTGTCGTTGTGCTGCTTTGCGTCACTTCAATGTTTTGGTAGGTGCGAGGTAATGTTAGAATTTCGAGATTGTACTTACCGACAATGTACTTATCCGTTGTATTTATTTGTTGAACATTAATCGTTTCATCATTACCAGCCTCTGTAATTCTTGTTTCGACGCTGTAAGGTCTAGTGGCATTTGAAAAGCGAACTTTAATATAACCTTGAGGCCCATCGAGAATAATTGTATTGTGTGTATTTCTAATAATAGCAATGTCTTTTTTCTCTATTTGTGGTAAAGTGTGAACCACCAAATCGTATTTGTATTTTGGATCAATGTTCAATGTATCAGGATTGCCAAATTTGTTAATGGTGTGCACGTACGTATAAATCAAGTCCTTCGTCCCTGCTTTGTAAAAATGCATCGTTACATCCGTTTCTTTTGGCGATTTATAAATATCATCCAGATTCACTTGCACAGTCGTATTTAAAACGGCCTTATTGATAACGTTTTTCAAAACATTTCGGAACGCATCTTTTGTTTCGGCTTCAGAATAAGTTCCTATACAATTGAATTTTTCAAGATATGAAATATCCAATCCCAATCCGATTACAAAAGGAGTAACCTTTACTCCTTTGTCCTTAAGTTTTTTTGCAATAACACAGGGATCATTGTCACAAGCCTCAAGACCATCCGTAATTAATATGATTACATTTCGGGTTGTCATATCCGGAAAGTCATCGGCTGCGGCTTCCAATGACCTAGCAATTGGTGTGGTTCCTTTGGCTTGTATGGATTTTATTCTGTATTTTACTTTATTAAAATTATCAGGTCCAAATGGGACCTCCAATTTTGTATCATTACAATCTTGAAAAGTAGCCGTTATAGGTGACTGATGTCCGTACACTCGAAGGGCAATTTCAAGATTCGGAGTACCACTCAAACTGTCGACTGTCTGGGCCAAAAGTTCCTTTGCGGATTCAATTCGAGTTTGTGCTCCCCATTTGGCATTCATGCTGTTTGATGCGTCCAAAATAAATAGTATACGCGTCTTTTCCTGACTCCAAATAGAAATTGAAGTCAAACAGAGAAATACTATGAGGATGTAATGTTTCAATTAATAATCACCAAGGGTTTCATCCAATTGACTCAAAGCATCGGCAAGTTGTTCTGGATTTGGTGCTACCCCATGCCATTTATGAGTACCAACCATGAAGTCAACACCTTGTCCCATTTCTGTTTTCATAATGATAACAATTGGTTTTCCATTTCCTGTCATGCTTTTTGCTTTGTTAAGCGTAGCCTTAATTTCGTCAACATTGTGACCGTCCATTTCTAAGACTTCCCAACCGAATGCTTGCCATTTTTGTGCCAAATTTCCTAAGGACATAACATCTTCAACGTCACCGTCTATTTGTCGGCCGTTAAAATCAATAGTTGCTATTAAATGGTCTATTTTTTTGGCAGCAGCGTATATTGCAGCTTCCCAGATTTGGCCTTCTTGTAATTCACCATCGCCGTGCAAAGTATAAACTACGGAATTGTCGTTGTTTAGTTTTTTTGCTTCAGCTGCACCGATAGCAACAGATAATCCTTGTCCCAAAGACCCAGATGCCATTCGTATACCGGGTAAATTTTTGTCCGTAGAAGGGTGTCCTTGTAAACGAGATGAAATTTTTCG
>JAHEMP010000360.1 GCA_024643585.1 Crocinitomicaceae bacterium
ACCAAAAGTCGTATTCTACAAAAAACGAATTTGAAAATGTGTTGCATTTGCCACGAACGGATGAATCCTGCATTTTAGAAGTAAATTGCTTTGGTTCACAAAACATTCATTTGGTTTTTGTGCCGAAAGACAACTCAGACTATCAGTCAATTGAATTGAAACCTGAACAAATGAAGTTTGAATTTACAATGAAAAAAGATTTGGACTATTTAATATATATCTGGAATCCTACTAAAAAGCATTGCAAAATAACCGTCAATACAATTGTGGGTAAGCGCACTCGCCTCCCAAAACTATGGAAAGGCAATGTCAACTAAAAAAATCTCTGCTACAATTGCTCTGTCTTTTTCAGTTGCTTGGCTAGTCTACAACCAATCTCTGCTAATTGCACCCGTTGATACCGGAGATGGATTGTTGCATTTCTATCTTTCACAAGCAAGTTGGGAAAACCCACGCTATTTCCTCGATCATTGGGGAAAACCTCTATTCATTCTCTTGAGTAGTCCTTTTGCTCAAATTGGCTATTTAGGTATGTTTGCTTTTAACATAGTGGTATTCACAGCAACGACCATTTTCGGTTGGCTCATCTTGAAAAAACTCAATGTAAACCATGGTCTCGCGCTATGTTTTCCACTTTTACTTTTGTTGACGTACGATTATTCCAGAACAATTTCAGCTGGATTAACAGAACCTCTCTTCTCGTTGTTTTTATTGCTGGGCACTTGGTTTTGGTTGCGATCTTCCTACATAGCATCTGCTTTTGTTGTTGGGTGCTTGCTTTTTCTAAGAAGTGAAGGGCAATTGACCGTTTTGATTTTTATGGGACTGCTTGTTTATGCCAAACAATGGAAAGCACTTTTGTTTTTGTTCCTTCCTTTTCTCTCTTATTCTATAATTGGTCTATTTACGTACCATGATATTTTCTGGTATTTTACCAAATCGCCTTATTCCGCATCCAACGATGCCTATGGTTCTGGTGACTATTTACATTATTTATTGAGCTATAAAAACTATTTAGGCAATCATGGACTTTTCTTGTTTTTACTCTCGATTCCAATGATTTTTATTGGCTTTAGGACAAAAAAGATCAATTTTTCGCTTTTTAGTGTCATTTTATTGAGTTTTGGAACTTACTTCGGTATTATCGCCTCACACAGTTATTTTTGGGGAAGCGGCACGCATGGCTCTATGGGTTTGACAAGGATCGCAACACAAGCCTTGCCTTCCTTTTTAGTAGTTTCTCTCTATTTCTTAAGTCAATATTCTTTTTTAAATGCGAGTAAATTTAGATTTATCGGTTACGCTTTTGCTTTTGGCATGGTCGGTCAATTGTGTGTTACTCCTTTCTTGAAAAAATCAATTCGGCCCATGGAGGCGGCGATTCAAGAGGTTGCCACTACCGTCGGTAATAGTATGAACTCTTCTCCCCTCATTACGTCTAATATCTATTTCGCTGAATTATTTGGTAGGAATCCTTTGAAAAAAACGAGACCAGAAACACGTATTTTATCTCGAGAATTACTCATCAATAATCTCTACCATTTCGAAAATGGAACTTATTTTCTTTGGGACAATTACGCCGGCCCGAATGAGTTAAACGTTGATTACGATTTGATTGCGGGTTATCCAGGAATGAAACAAGTTGAACGCACTGAAATAGAAGGTGTTCAGGTTTACTTGTTTGTGTACGAAGAAAAATAGACTATTTGTAAAAATTCATGTCGTCAACATATCGGTTGACTTTTTCGGTTAACAAAAACCGAGCTGATTTCCCATTTGCAATTAAATCTCGAATGTAACTGGCTGAGATTTTCATCATCGGTACATCACTGCAAAAAACGATTGATGAGTGCTCCTTGAATAAGTGCTCAACAGGATCTTCATCAAAACGCGGATAAACGAAAATCTTATACTTTTCAAGTATAGTTTCAAAGTTTTTCCATTTATGAAAACCATGCAAGTTGTCCTCGCCCATCAACAAGCTAAAATTATAATCTGGGTGTTTTTCTTTTAAGTAAGTTAGCGTATCAATTGTGTAGCTCGGTTGCGGCATTTTGAATTCGATATCTTCCGCTTTGAATTTCGGCTCATCTTCTATCGCTATCTTCACAATTGCTAATCGATGATAGTCTTCCAACAAGGTGTTTTTCTTTTTAAG
>JAHEMP010000361.1 GCA_024643585.1 Crocinitomicaceae bacterium
CTTCAATAATTTCGCCATCACGAAAGAGCAAAGTTCCTTTTTCAATCGTTTCTGTGGGACTGACCAAAATGGTTGCATTTTTCAAAGCCACACATGCGTTTGGAGTTGGCGCTACGCCATTTTGAGGATGTGTAATTTGACTAAAACTATAAAAGGAAAAACCTATAAATAAGGCAATTAAAAATCTCATGGTCGTGTTTTTGATTTGCGAATGTGAAATTAATGAATTCTCGAAAAGTTTGGAGTTTTTCTAACAAAGATTGTCGAATTAAAGAATTTTTAATCCAGTGATTTTCATTATTTTCAAATACCAAATTTTGTTAGCTTTGTGAAAAAGATTTAGAACATATGTACAACGCACTTTTACACGCACATTCAGGTTTTCGCTGGATTATTTTAGCCTTGTTGGTTTATGCCGTATACAATGCTTTTACAAGAAAGAATATTTATGAAAAAAAGGATAAGATGGTTTATCTTTTTACAATGATTTCTCTGCACATAATGTTATTGGTTGGGTTAGCTTTGAATTTCATGTCGAATAAGGTGAATTATGCTTCTGGATTTATGAAAGACGCAACCTTGCGTTTCTTCGGAATGGAGCATTTGATCGGTATGTTATTGGCGATTGTTTTAATTACACTAGGTCGCAGAAAAGCTGAAAATGCAGTTGAAGCAGCCCAAAAACAAAAAATAATCCGAGTATACTATACGATTGGATTAATTATCATTTTGGCAATGATTCCTTGGCCTTTCCGAACAGCTTTAGGTGGGGCATGGTTCTGAAAATTGTAAAGTTTTCTTTTTTATTGTTAGCCTTTGTTTCATGCAAACCTGAATCAAAGTCCTGCACGGATTGTGAGGATGCTTCGGTAACAGGAAAGGAATTGTACTACAATCAATGTTCCTCTTGTCACGGAATGGACGGAAAATTAGGTAGTTCTGGCGCGAAAGATTTATCGGCAAGTCGACTTACGGACCTTCAAATAAAGGAAATATTAAACGAAGGTAAAGGTGCAATGCCAGCTCAAATACAGTTAATTGGCAAATCTGCCGAAATGGATTCTGTGATAGAATTTGTGAAACAATTAAGAAAATAATGGAACAATCAGGTAGTCACGTTACTATAGATTATCGGGAAGAGCGCGGAGTATTAATCAGCGTGATTCAACAAGGAATGACCGAGGAATTATCTGAAGAATATTTGGACGAACTGGAATTCCTCGCTGTGACCGCAGGCGTATTTACTGTAAAAAAATTCACTCAAAAAATCCAAATGCCTAATCCTAAAACGTACATAGGCAAAGGAAAAATGGAGGAAATCAAAGAGTTTATTGATGCAAATGATATAGAGTTGGCCATTTTTGATGATGAACTTTCGCCTAGCCAATTGCGAAATATTGAAAGAGCATTAGAAATAAAAATTCTAGATCGAAACAATTTAATACTTGATATTTTTGCCAGTCGCGCAAGAACATCTCATGCCCGCGCTCAGGTCGAATTAGCGCAAATGCAATACATGTTGCCACGTCTAACTCGATTGTGGACGCACTTGGACCGACAAAAAGGAGGTGTAGGTATGCGTGGACCGGGTGAAACGGAAATTGAAACAGATAGACGAGTTATTCAGCAAAAGATATCCTTGTTGAAAAAACAGTTGGTTGATATAGACCGTCAGATGTCGGTCCAAAGAGGAAATAGAGGTCAACTGGTTCGTGTGGCATTGGTTGGCTACACCAATGTTGGTAAGAGTACGATTATGAACCTACTCAGTAAAAGTGATGTTTTTGCGGAGAACAAGTTGTTTGCAACACTGGATACTACAGTAAGAAAAGTGGTCATTCAAAACTTGCCTTTCCTGCTAACGGACACAGTAGGTTTCATTCGCAAATTACCCCATCAACTAGTCGAATCTTTCAAATCCACATTAGACGAAGTTAGAGAAGCCGATTTATTGGTGCATATTTTAGATATTTCCCATGCCAATTTTGAAGATCATTATAGGGTGGTTAAACAAACTTTGGCTGAAATAGACGATAAGGAGAAACCCGTCATTTTAGTTTTCAATAAGTTGGATGCTTATCAACCTGAAGAAATAGAAAACGAAGAAACCGGAGAAATGTGGACGCCGACCATTGAGGAAATG
>JAHEMP010000006.1:0-25884 GCA_024643585.1 Crocinitomicaceae bacterium
GCCGCCGCCAGCGCCACCTCCGTTAGCTCCAATACAACATCCATCGGTACCACCGCCGCCGCCGCCGTAATATCCACCACCGCCGCCGCCGCCAGATGTACCATAGAAGGGATCAAACCCTCCATTTCCACCTTGACCAAGTGAACCTGGACTTCCAGTAAATCCGCCACCAGACCAAAAAGGCCCTCCTGCGCCACCAGAAGTTTGGGTTCCGCCACCGCCACCTACGACTGTATATATGGATCCCGCTCCAATGCTTCCATTTGGGCATCCTCCAGAACCACCATTGGCAACATTTGTGGCACTACTTGCATTCGTGCCGCCGCCGCCGCCTGCTACAATAATTCTATTCGCAAGTGCATAAGGAGTCACTCTGACATCGGATGCTCCTCCTCCTCCACCAGAGGGTAAATTTGAAGTCGGTGCCCCGGACCAGCCATTTCCTCCGCCGTTCCATCCACCAACGCTACCTACACCTTGGCCTCCTACATTCAACTGAAGAATTTGCCCTGTCGTTACGGGTAATTGATAAGTCACGACAGCCCCAAAATTACTTGTAGACCCTCCTCCTTTTGCTCCTGCAACAATTATTGTAACGGTATCCACGCATGGTGGGACAGTCCAATATTGAGCTGAACCTGTGTAGCTAAATGTTACGGAAAGTTGTGAAAACGAACCGAATGAGGTTAATAATGTAAGCAAAATGATACTTAGCAATTTGATTACACTATTATTCTCTCTAGTTTGATTCCATAACAGAGATATTAATTTCATAGTTATTATTTTTTTAAAGAGACGCACAAAGATGTCTATAGTTGTCCGCGGAGCATAAATTTATTGAAAATAAACCAAAAAATAATGCCTTGTTAATTTTATAACACTTCTTAATTCACTATCGAAGAATTAGAACAAAAAGATAATTATAAAACTGAAATTATGAATCGTCAAATCTGTTCAAACAAAAAAGGAGACCGTTATACGATCTCCTTTTCCAAAAAAAATATGTTACAGAATAAATTTAAAGTCTTTCCCTGGATAAACTGCATTTTCTCCTAATTCCTCTTCAATACGAAGCAATTGGTTGTATTTGGCCATCCGATCACTTCTAGATGCTGACCCTGTTTTTATTTGGCCCGTATTCAAGGCAACCGCTAAATCTGCAATCGTAGAATCCTCTGTTTCACCGCTTCGGTGGCTCATAACACTCGTATATCCATTTTTTGTCGCCAATTGAACAGATTCTATGGTCTCTGACAAACTTCCAATTTGATTTACTTTAACAAGGATAGAATTTGCAATCCCCTGATCAATTCCCATTTTAAGACGTTTTTTGTTGGTCACAAATAAATCGTCGCCGACCAATTGAACTTTGTCTCCAATTGCTTCTGTCAAGTCTTTCCAACCCTTCCAATCGTCTTCGGCTAAACCATCCTCTATTGAAATAATCGGGTATTTATTTGCCCAATTTTTCCAATATCCAACCATTTCAGAAGGAGACATGACATCACCAGTAGATTCGAATATATATTTGTCCTTTTCAGAATTGTAAAATTCAGATGCTGCTGCATCAAGTGCAATGTAAACATCTTCTCCTGGTCTAAATCCAGCTTTTTCTATAGCTTCAATTACCACTTGAATTGCTTCTTCGTTGCTTCCAAGGCTTGGTGCAAATCCACCCTCATCACCAACATTTGTCGACATACCTTTTGATTTCAGTACACTTTTCAAATGATGGAATATTTCAGTCCCCCATCGCAAACCTTCGGAAAAAGAACTTGCCCCAAAAGGCATAACCATAAATTCTTGAATATCAATTAGGTTATCGGCATGCGATCCTCCATTTAGAATATTCATCATTGGAACTGGCAATGTATTCGCACCGACTCCGCCTACATATTGAAATAAGCTTAAATCTGCTTCTTGAGCCGCTGCCTTTGCAGAAGCTAAGGAAACGCCTAGAATTGCATTCGCTCCTAGATTTGATTTGTTTTCTGTTCCATCAAGAGCCAAAAGTATTTGATCTATTTTCTTTTGGTTGAAAATATCCATTCCAAAAAGCGCTTCATCTATAATTGTATTCACATTGTGAACAGCCTTTAGAACTCCTTTTCCCATGTAAACAGACTTATCTCCGTCACGCAATTCAACCGCTTCATGTATTCCTGTCGAAGCTCCAGAAGGAACCGCAGCGCGACCTAGAATGCCGTTTTCAGTAATTACGTCAACCTCAACGGTCGGATTTCCTCTAGAGTCTAAAACTTGTCGACCTATTATTTTAGCGATATAACTCATGCTTTGTGATTTTTCATATTATCAATAAACTGGTCGAATAAATATCTTGAATCGTGTGGACCAGCAGAAGCTTCAGGGTGATATTGAACAGAAAATATAGAACGGTTTTTAAACCCGATTCCGGCTACGGTCTGATCATTCAAATGTATATGGGTAACTTCAATTTCAGGATGAGAATTGGCACTTTCTTTTTCTATCACAAAACCGTGATTTTGAGAGGTAATTTCTCCTTTACCTGTTTTAAGATTCTTTACTGGGTGATTTATTCCTCTATGTCCTAAAAACATTTTTTCCGTTTTTAATCCTTGAGAAAGTCCCAATATTTGATGCCCTAAACAAATGCCGAATACTGGTTTTCCATCCTTAACTATTTCTCCGACTAAATCGATAGCACTTTGCATTGCAGAGGGGTCACCTGGTCCATTTGAAAGCATATAACCATCAGGAGAAAAAGAGTCCAACTCTGCCTTGGTAACATTGTGTGGAAAAACCTTAACATGGCATCCTCTTTCAACTAAACATCTAACAATATTCTTTTTTACTCCGAAATCCACTAGTGACACTTTCAAAGTGGGATTTTCTGGTTTAACCTCAAAGGATTCTTTTGTGCTGACTTTAGAAGAAAGTTCCAAGCCTTCCATTGAAGGTACTTTAGCCAATTCCATTTTCAAAAAATCCAAATCTAGATTATCTGATGAAATAATTGCATTCATAGCACCTTTGCTACGTATGTGTCGAACTAAAGCTCTAGTGTCCACGTCAGAAATACCGACTGTTTCATTTTGAACCATGTAATCTTCTAATGAAGAATACCCTGAAGTTCGGGAGTAACCGTCTGAAAATTTCTTTGTTACTAATCCAGAAATTTTAATCCCATCAGATTCGACTTCTTCGCTATGCACACCGTAATTACCAATGTGAGCCGTATTCATAATTAGAATTTGGCCAAGATAAGAAGGGTCTGTAAAAACCTCTTGATAGCCTGTCATTCCAGTATTGAATGCAATCTCCCCTGTGGTCACACCTATTTTACCGGTTGCAATCCCTTCAAAAACAGTTCCATCTTCGAGCAATAAAATTGCAGGTTTTTTACCTTCCATTCCGTTAAAATTTTGGGCAAAATTACAAATCTCGTTTTGTTAAACCAATATTTTGAGGCAGTTCCTTTTGCAACTTTTCGAAAGGTTTTGAACAATTGCTTCACTTCTCTTGTTTTCGTTTATGTGATTTTTCACTAGAAATTCCAGCTCTGTTTAATTATTTTCTAATCATCAGTAAGGCGTTGCAATGATTACATTTCTTAAAACACATAATTTTTCTTACTTTCACATTATCTATGAATAGTCTAATACAAATAAATCCACCTATGAAATACGCTAAAAAAATCTCGCTCATATTATCATTTTTTATATTCACTTTTTTGGGGTTGGCCCAAAATAATTACACCATAAATTTTCAGGATAATAAAATTGATATTCCAGAAAACTTCGTAACCATTGATTTATCCGCACTTCAGGAATACAATGGCGGCTCTTATGTTTGGGTTCAATTTTATGAAACTCCTAGCCAATTTGTACAAGATGACCTTAAGGCCAAAGGAATATTTCTTATAAATTATATAGCGAAAAGCACGTATTTGATGTTTATCCCAAAATACATAACCAAACAAGATTTATCAAATTATGGGATACGAGGTTTGATGAACCCCGATAACGCCATGAAAATGACCTCAAGTTTGTACCGAGGAGATGTTGACAGTTGGGCTAGTCAAGGAAACAAATTTATTCTGAACACCATAATTTATCCAAACGTAAATATAGAAACAGCTATTCGTAATTTGTCCTCAAAAGGAATAGAAGTAAAAGAGCAATTCAAAGGTTCTAATCTCCTCATTGTAGCAGTCGATGAATCTAACTTGAATTCACTTCCATCACTTCCATTTGTGCAGTGGGTCGAGCAAATTAGTCAACCTGGTGAAAAGGAAGATACAAGAGGTAGAAGTTTGCACCGCTCCAATTCTTTGGACACTCAAACTGGGGCTGGCAGAAATTATACTGGGGACGGAATTGGTGTTTTAGTAAGAGACGATGGTATTGTTGGTCCGCATATAGATTTTCAAGGTCGAATTGATAACACGGGCGCCAATACAACAGGACAGACGCACGGTGATGGTGTAGCAGGAATTATGGCTGGTGCTGGAAATCTAGATCCGTCTATGCGAGGAATGGCAGCTGGAAGTGATATTTATGTATCCAATTACGCATCGAACTTTTTAGACGCTGTAACAACGTCGTTGATTAACGCAGGGACAGTTCAAGTCACCAATTCATCCTACAGCGATGGTTGCAACGCGGGTTATACTGCTGGTACTCAAACTGTCGATCAACAAATGAATACAATTCCGACTTTATTACATGTCTTTTCTGCTGGTAACAATGGCACATCGAACTGCAACTATGGAGCTGGCGGAGGCTGGGGAAATATCACGGGTGGTCATAAACAAGGTAAAAATGTTATAGCAACAGCCAATGTATTCTTCGATGGAGCGTTGGTTGGTTCAAGTAGTCGTGGCCCAGCATACGATGGTAGAATTAAACCTGATATTGCTGCAAATGGCCAAAATCAAAATTCAACAGATGAAAACAATACCTACATGTCATTTGGTGGGACGTCTGGAGCTGCTCCTGGTATAGCAGGTATTTCGGCCCAGTTGTATGAGGCATATGCAGATGCGAACGGTGGAACGCTACCGAAAGCAGCATTAATTAAAGCAGCTTTACTTAATACGGCAAACGATTATGGTAATGTCGGTCCGGATTTTCAATTCGGTTGGGGAATCGTAAACGGTTTGAGAGCAGCGAAGCTAATTGAAGACAACCGCTTTTTAAGTTCAACCGTTACGCAAGGCAATACAAACAATCATACTATTTCCGTTCCTGCTGGAACGAAACAAGTTCGTTTTATGGTTTATTGGAGCGACCCAGCAGCTTCTCCAGGTGCAACGACAGCTTTGGTTAATGATTTAGATCTTACAGTAACAAATACTACTAGTAATACGCTTTTGCCTTGGATATTGAACCCTGCTCCGAATGTTGCTGCAATTACATCTCCAGCGACAAATGGCGTGGATCACCTAAACAATATGGAACAAGTATTGATAAATAATCCTGCAGCAGGGAATTATACGATAAACATATCTGGTTTTAGCGTTCCTGTCGGACCTCAAGAATATTTTATTGTTTATGAAATAATTGACCAAAGCGTAACTGTTACCTATCCAAATATGGGTGAAAGCTTTGTCCCAGGAGAAACAGAGTCAATTCACTGGGATGCTGTTAATACAACTGGTTCCTTTGTTCTCGAATATTCTACTAACAATGGTGCTTCTTGGAATAATATAGCGACAGTTGGTGCCACAACAACAAATTATGCTTGGACGATTCCTAATTCCGTTACTGGGTCTGCAAAAATTCGAGTAACAAATGGAACAAACGTTGATGTAAGCGACGACGTGTTTTCAATAGCTCCACTTGTATTAAATCAACAAATAGTTCAAGTTTGCCCAGACAGCGCTAAATTTACTTGGAATGCGGTAGCAAATGCGCAAAGTTATGATTTGTACTTGTTGGGTGTAAAATACATGGAAGTGGCAGGTAGCAGTAACACTGTCAATGTTACTATTCCGATCACCAATCCTTTAGCGCCAATGTGGTATGCTGTGGTTGCAAAAAATAATACCTTGGGTTGGGAGAGCAGAAGAACTATTGCTAGTTTTCACCCGGGAGGTCTTTTGAATTGCAGTCTTCCAAACGATCTTGAAATGACAGTCATTAATAACTCAATTGGAGACTTTTCTGCCGCATGTAATAGTGGTGGACCAGCAAATGTGTCGGTAACCATAACCAACACGGGAATAAATAGTCAATCCAATTTCCCAGTTTCCTACAAGGTAAATTCCAATACACCAGTGGTTGAAACATACACAGGCACAATTGCTTCAGGACAACAGGTAACTTATGTGTTCGCAACACCCGTTACAGGATTTACGAACGGGGCGTCTACTTTAACATGCACTGTTTCATTGTCGGGTGATCAAATTGCTTCAAATAATGTTCAAATTTTATCTTTTTCGAATCAAATGACAGCTTCTGCCATTCCTTTTATAGAAACTTTTGATCCTTCAGGCATACCTTCCCTTTGGACAATAGTAAATGCTGACGGTCAAATTACTTGGGAGTTAGACAATGTTGTAGGAAGTTCAGGTACGAGCACAAACGTCTATGGTGTAAATCATTACTCCTACAACAATGCTAATGGAGAAGAGGATATTATCCAGACAGAGGTATACGACCTACCAGCCGGAGCAACAGTTTTAACTTTCGACTTAGCAAAAGCTCAATACAGTGCAACCTACACTGATGAACTTAGAGTTGATATCTCTACCGATTGCGGAACGACCTATCAACCTATATACCAAAAGGCCGGTACCGTTCTCGAAACCATTCCCTATCAAACTTCAAATTGGACGCCTAGCATAGCTTCGCATTGGCGAAATGAATCAATCGATTTAACAGCGTTCACTCCTGGAAAAGCTATATTTAGGTTTGTAGCCATCAACGGTTATGGTAATGGAACATTCATTGATAATATTAATGTTACTTCAAATGTCGGGATCGAAGAAAGTAATATGGACGAATTCTTGATTTATCCAAATCCAACAAATGATGTTGCTTCAGTTCGCTTTTTCGGTTCAGTTAGTCCAGATGTCGAAATTATCGTTACCAACCAATTAGGTCAAATACTTCAAGTATTGGGTCAAACGGATATTAATTCAAATGAAATGAAGATTAATTTAAAAGGATATGAAAGAGGTGTCTACTTCATTACTATAAAATCGAACGGTACTATCAATACAAAACGATTGGTTAAAAACTAAATGTCTTATAAAAACACCCTGGGGTTTCTCAGGGTGTTTTTTTGTGCCTGTTTAATATACTTTATACACTAGTCATTTTCTTTTATTACTGTAAGTGCACTGTTATGGGCTTAGCATTAACTATTTAAAAAAGCACTGTAACAAAAAAAGGCATCCAAATTGGATGCCTTTTTTTTATATAAACTTCTTGTTTATTTTTCTTCTGTTGGTTCTTCACCTTCTTCAGTAGAAGCTTCTGCCTCTGGAGCTTCAGTCGCTTCTTCCGCTTTCGCTTCAGTTGCTTCTTCCGTAGCAACTTCTTCTACCTCCTCTGCTACTACCTCTGTCGCTTCTTCAGCAACAACTTCAGTTGCTGTTTCTTCTGCAACTACAGTATCATCAGATTTTTTTGCAACACCTCTTCTAGAACGACGTGTGTTTTTCTTCGTTCCTTCATTCGTGTACAATTCGTTAAAGTCAACCAATTCGATCATACACATTTCTGCGTTATCACCTAATCTGTTTCCTAATCGGATAATACGAGTGTATCCTCCCGGACGATTTGCAATTTTTGGTGCGATATCACGGAACAATTCCGTAACGATATCTTTGTTTTGAAGGTGCTTGAATGCTTCTCTTCTTGAATGTGTAGAAT
This sequence comes from Crocinitomicaceae bacterium, assembly GCA_024643585.1. Taxonomy (GTDB): domain Bacteria; phylum Bacteroidota; class Bacteroidia; order Flavobacteriales_D; family Crocinitomicaceae; genus UBA2040. Next base: position 7,863 of record JAHEMP010000006.1, read on the forward strand.
CCGTTTTTGATTTTGTCAAAATTGGTTCTACATATACTCTCAATGCTTTCGCTTTTTCAACAGTTGTGCTGATGCGTTTGTGCATTAACAGAGAGGTAGCCATGTTAGATAGCATCGCCTTTCTGTGCGCTGTTTGTCTACCTAAATGATTGAATTTTTTACCGTGTCTCATCTCAATATTTTAAATGCTGTTCTTAATCTCTATCCAATTTGTACTTGGCAACGTTCATACCGAAATTCAAACCTTTGTTGTCTACTAAGTCTTCCAACTCAGTTAATGACTTTTTACCAAAGTTTCTAAATTTCAATAAATCGTTTTTGTTATAGGATACCAAGTCACCCAATGTTTCTACATCTGCTGCTTTCAAACAATTCAATGCACGAACTGACAAGTCCATATCCACTAATTTTGTTTTTAACAATTGACGCATATGCAATGAAGTCTCATCGAATTCTTCTGTTTCAGCTTTAACTTCGCTATCCAATGTGATTCGCTCATCAGAGAATAACATAAAGTGGTGAATCAAAATTTTCGCTGCTTCTTTCAACGCTTCTTTCGGATGAATTGAACCATCCGTTGCAATTTCCAAGACTAATTTTTCATAATCTGTTTTTTGCTCTACACGGAAGTTTTCAATTGCAAACTTCACATTTTTAATAGGTGTGAAGATAGAATCGATAAAGATTGTACCGAATGCAGGGTTGCTTGTTTTGTTTTCGTCAGCTGGAACGTAACCACGACCTTTGATAATCGTCAATTCCATTTCAATTTTCACTGAAGACTCCATGTTACAAATCACCATATCAGGATTCAAAACTTGGAATGCAGAAGTAAATTTACCCAAATCACCAGCCGTCAATTTATCTTGACCTGAAATAGAAACCATTACAGTTTCTGAATCTGTACCTTCGATTTGTTGTTTGAAACGAACTTGTTTAAGGTTCAATACGATCTCTGTTACATCCTCAACAACACCTTTGATTGTTGTGAACTCGTGATCCGCTCCTTCAATTCGAACAGAAGCGATCGCGAAACCTTCTAAAGAAGAAAGCAAGATTCTACGCAAGGCATTACCTACGGTGATACCATAGCCCGGTTCCAATGGACGGAATTCAAATTGTCCGTGATGCTCATCGGACTGAATCATTATTACCTTGTCAGGTTTTTGGAAATCTAAAATTGCCATGTTAATGCTTTGTTTATTATTTAGAATATAATTCGACGATCAACTGTTCCTTGATAGTTTCAGGGATCATTTCTCTCGCAGGTAAGCTTAAATATTTTCCAGACATATCTGAAGAATTCCAATCCAACCAGTCGTATTTTTTATTTGTTGAACTCAACGATTCGTTGATAGACTCCAAAGATTTGGATTTCTCACGAACACCGATAACGTCACCAATTTTAACTTGGTATGAAGGAATATTCAAAATTTCTCCATTCACAGTGATGTGTTTGTGAGAAACCAATTGACGTGCACCACTTCTTGAAGGAGCAATTCCTAAACGGAATACAGTATTATCCAAACGAGTTTCACAAAGTTGCAACAAGTTTTCACCTGTAATACCTTTCATTCGTGAAGCGTGTTCAAACATATTAGAGAATTGACGCTCTAAAATACCGTACGTGTATTTCGCTTTTTGTTTTTCATTCAACTGAATTGCGTATTCAGATTGTTTTCCGCCACGTCTTTTGTTAGGACCATGTTGTCCTGGACCGTAAGCTCTTTTGTCTAACGCTTTGTCTGGGCCAAAGATTGGATCTTTGAAACGACGAGCGATTTTTGATTTTGGACCTATATATCTTGCCATTTTATTTGTTATTTGGAGTACTCATGAATTAAGGCTTTTCCTTCGACGAGTATTGTTCTCCTGTTGTTAATTAAAATTATACTCTTCTTTTCTTTGGAGGACGACATCCGTTGTGCGGAAGTGGAGTAACATCGATTATTTCAGTTACTTCGATTCCTGCATTGTGTAAAGAACGGATAGCAGACTCACGGCCTCCTCCTGGTCCTTTGACATAAACTTTTACTCGACGTAATCCGAAGTCATGAGCTTCTTTCGCGCAATCCTCTGCAGCAACTTGTGCAGCATATGGAGTGTTCTTTTTAGAACCGCGGAAGCCTTTTTTACCAGCGCTTGACCAAGATATTACTTGACCAGCGTTGTTTGTCAAAGAGATTATTACGTTGTTGAAGGTAGCTTGAATATGCGCTTCACCCGACGCTTCTACTTTGACATTCTTCTTCTTTTTTTGATTCGCTTTTGCCATTGTTATTTATTATTTAGTCACTTTTTTCTTGTTAGCAACTGTTTTTCTTCTACCTTTTCTCGTACGAGAATTGTTTTTAGTTCTTTGACCTCTCAACGGTAAACCAGCACGGTGTCTGATTCCTCTGTTACAACCGATATCCATCAAACGTTTGATGTTCAACTGTACTTCAGAACGTAAAGCACCTTCTACTTTAATTTCGTTTACTGCGTTACGGATTAATGACAATTGATCATCATCCCAATCTTGAACTTTAATATTTTCATCGATTTTGCTTTCGCTAAGAATTTTCTTTGCGTTGCTTTTTCCGATTCCATAGATGTACGTCAATCCGATTACACCTCTTTTATTTTTTGGTAAGTCTATACCTGCAATACGTGCCATAACTTTCTAAATTACCCTTGTCTTTGTTTAAACTTCGGGTTCTTTTTGTTTATAACATAAACCCGCCCTTTTCTCTTAACGATCTTGCAATCTGCTGATCTCTTTTTTACTGAAGCTCTAACTTTCATTATTTCTTGCTTTTTAGGTTTTCACCTATTTGTATCTAAATGATATTCTTCCTTTCGTTAAATCGTAAGGAGACATTTCTACTTTCACTCTATCACCAGGTAAAATTTTAATGTAAAACATTCTCATTTTTCCTGAAATATGCGCTGTAATAACGTGACCATTTTCTAATTCTACTCTAAACATAGCGTTAGAAAGTGCCTCGATGATTACACCGTCTTGTTCTATTGATGATTGTTTCGCCATACCCTAAAATCCTGATAATTCACCTTGAGTACGTCTACCTCGGATTTTAGATCCTTCCATCAAACCATCCATGTGTCTATTCAACAAGTAAGATTCAATTTGTTGCAAAGTATCCAAAACAACACCCACCATAATCAGTAAGGAAGTTCCTCCAAAGAACATTGCGAAAGCGTCATTCACACCGGCCAATTTCGCAATGGCAGGAATGATAGCAATAATCGCAAGGAACAAAGATCCAGGGAAAGTTATTCTAGACACTAATGAATCTATATAATCCGCTGTTTCTTCTCCTGGACGAACCCCTGGAATAAATCCACCTGACTTTTTCAAGTCATCCGCGATTTTTCGTGGGTTAATCATAATAGCTGTATAAAAGTATGTGAATACGATTATCAATATTGCTAACAAGACATTATAACTAACACCGTAAACGTCACCTAGTGTTCGTTGGATAAATCCACCTTCACCACCTGCAAACATCATAACGGGTATTGTCATAATTGCTTGCGCAAAAATGATAGGCATTACACCACTTGCGTTTACCTTAATTGGTAAATAGTTACGCGCACCTTGATCGTCAACTTGTCTAGAACCGACAACTTTCTTAGCTGTATTCAGAGGCACTTTTCGCACTCCTTGTACAATCAAAACAGTTGAAAGAACAACTAGCATAAACGCTACGATTTCTAAAAGAATCTTAATTAAGTTTCCTGAAGACATTGCTAAACCAACTTCGGCTGTAAATGCTCCTGGTAAACGAGAAAGAATTCCTACTGTAATCAATAGAGAAATACCGTTTCCGATTCCATTGTCAGTTATACGCTCACCTAACCAAACAGCGAACATTGCTCCAGCAACTAAAACGATGATGGTTTGAGCCCACCAAAACGTTCCAGCATCAACCGGCAACGCACCTTTACTTTGAACATACAAAGCCAGGTAACCTGGAGCTTGTAATGCACAAATTACAATGGTTAAAATACGTGTATAATTATTGATTCGTTTTCTACCAGACTCACCCTCATTCTGCATTTTTTGAACAGCAGGGACTGCCATTCCTAACAATTGCATAATGATGGATGCACTAATGTAAGGCATAATACCTAATGCCATAATAGAAGCATTGGTAAATCCTCCACCAGAGAACAAGGAAAGTAGCGTCTCTAAGGCATTTTGATCACCCGCAGCTTGCGCTCTTTCCAAGGCAGCGTAATCTACGCCTGGTAAAATTATAAACGACCCAATTCTGTAAACAAGTATAAGGGCTAAGGTAAAGATGATTCTTTTTCTTAGCTCTTCTACTTTCCAGATGTTCTTAATATTCTGTATAAAACGTTTCATTCTTTAAAAAAATGTTGGCAAAGTTAATTAGATTTCTGAACAATTCCCACCTTGAGCCTCAATTGTTGCTTTTGCAGTTTGAGAAAACTTGTGTGCGGTAATGCTAATTTTTGCTTTCAACTCACCTCTACCAAGGATTTTCACTAACTCATTGTTACCTACTAACCCATTTTCTTTTAACACCTCTGGTGTTATTTCAGTCACACTTTTTCTGTCGATTAACGACTGAATGATATCTAAATTGATTGCTTTGTACTCAACTCTGTTGATGTTTTTAAAGCCAAATTTAGGCACTCGTCTTTGCAAAGGCATTTGACCACCTTCGAAACCTACTTTTTTGCTGTAACCTGATCTTGATTTTGCTCCTTTATGCCCTCGAGTCGAAGTTCCACCGTGCCCTGATCCTTGACCACGCGCGATTCTTTTTGAACTTTTTACCGAACCTTTAGCTGGAGTTAAATTATGTAAACTCATGTTAAATCCGTTTTTTATTCTACTTAACTACTTCAAGTAGATGTTGTACCTTATTGATCATTCCTAGGATTTGTGGATTAGACTCTTTTTCAATTGTCTGATTCAACTTTGAAAATCCTAACGCTTTAATCGTAGCTTTTTGGTCAGCTGGGCGATTAATAGCGCTTCTCACTTGCTTAATTTTTATTGTAGCCATTGTGTATACTATTAACCGTTAAATACTTTATCCAAACTAATACCTCTTTGTTTCGCTACGGAAACTGCGTCTCTCATGTTTGACAATGCCTCCATTGTTGCTTTAACCACGTTGTGTGGGTTAGACGAACCTTGAGATTTTGCCAATACATTGTGAACACCAACACTTTCCAATACTGCACGCATCGCACCACCTGCGATTACACCTGTACCTTCAGAAGCTGGTTTAAGAAGGATCTCAGCACCACCAAATTTTGCTTTTTGCATGTGTGGTACAGTACCTCTTAAAATCGGAACACGAATTAAATTCTTTTTCGCATCGTCGATACCTTTAGTAATTGCTTCAGTAACTTCTTTCGCTTTTCCTAAACCGTGACCTACGATTCCGTTTTCATCACCTACTACAACAATTGCTGAGAAAGAGAATGTACGTCCTCCTTTCGTAACTTTCGTTACACGGTTTATTGCTACCAACTTATCTTTAAGTTCGATATCAGCAGATTTTACTCTATTGTTTAATTTTCCTGCCATCTCTTAAAATTTTAAACCGCCTTCTCTTGCTGAGTCAGCCAATGATTTTACTCTACCGTGGTACAAGTACCCGTTGCGATCAAACACAACAGACTCAACACCGGCTTTGATTGCTTTTTCAGCCAATTCTTTCCCTACAACTTGTGCTTGCTCAGACTTATTTTTCTTCTCAGCAGCTTTGTTTTTGAATGTAGAGGCAGAGGCCAAAGTAACACCTTTTGAATCGTCAATAATCTGTGCGTAGATTTGTTTGTTACTACGGAATACAGAAAGACGAGGCGTTTTAGAAGTTCCAGTAATTTTCTTACGGATTCTTCTTTTAATTTTTGCTCTTCTTTTTAATTTGCTAAATGCCATGATTTCATGAAATTAATTATTTTTTACCTGCAGCTTTTCCAGCTTTTCTTCTGATTTCTTCACCTAAGAATCTCACACCTTTTCCTTTGTATGGTTCTGGTTTACGAAGGGAACGAATCTTGGCAGCAACCTGACCCAAAAGTTGTTTATCGTACGATTCCAATGTTACCACTGGAGCCTTACCCTTTTGAGTATCTGCAGATACCTTAACTTCACTAGGAATATTCATAACAATTGGGTGAGAGTATCCTAAAGCCAAATCTAACATTTGACCCTGCGTTGTTGCACGGAAACCAACTCCAATTATTTCCAATTCCTTTTTGAACCCTTCTGAAACACCAATAATCATATTGTTCACTAAAGAACGATACAAGCCGTGTTTTGCACGGTGACTAGGGGCATCTGATTCGCGGCTAAAAGTGACAGTTCCTGCTTCTACGGACAAAGTAACACAGGAATCAATTTCTTGTGTTAATTCACCTTTAGGTCCCTTTACGGTAACAGTTGTACCGTTCACTTTTACTTCTACACCACTCGGGATGTTTACTGGGGATTTACCTATCCTTGACATTTTTACTTCTTGTTAAAGATTAATATACGTAGCAAAGTACTTCGCCACCTACGTTTTCTTGTTTCGCTTGTTTGTTGGTGATAACACCATGTGAAGTAGAAATGATAGCAATACCCAAACCATTCAATACACGTGGCATTTCAGTTGCGCTGCTATACTTTCTTAAACCCGGACGAGAAGCTCTTTGCAATTTAGTAATTGCTGGAACCTTCGTTGAAGGATTGTACTTCAAAGCGATTTTAATCAAACCTTGTTTATTATCATCTTCGAACTTGTAGTTCAAGATGTACCCTTGATCAAACAAAATTTGCGTCATCGCTTTTTTTGTATTTGAAGCAGGGATTTCTACAACTTTTAACCCAGCCGAACTTGCGTTACGGATACGGGTTAAAAAATCTGCTATAGGATCTGTTGTCATATTGTTTTCCTATTAAATTCTAATTACCAACTCGCTTTCTTCACACCTGGGATTTTCCCATCAAGTGCCATTTCACGGAAAGTTACCCTTGAAATTCCAAACTGACGCATATATCCTCTTGGTCGTCCAGTCAAACCACAACGATTGTGCACTCGCACTTTCGAACCGTTTGCTGGCAACTTTTGGATCGCCATCATTGCATCCCACTTCGCTTGAACCGCGTCGTCAGATGTATCACTTGATTTCAAGATTTTTGTTAACTCTGCGCGTTTTTTAGCATCACGAGCTACCATTCTTTCTCTTTTGCGCTCACGCGCTTTCATTGATTCTTTTGCCATCTCTTCTTATTTTTTTATGAATGGGAATCCAAATGCATCCAACAAAGCGTTTCCTTCTTCATCTGTTTCAGCAGTCGTTACAAATGTAATGTCCATACCTAAGATGCGATTCGTTTTGTCGATATCTATTTCTGGGAAAATGATGTGTTCTTTAACACCTAGGTTAAAGTTACCACGACCATCAAAACCTTTTGGGTTAATTCCACGGAAGTCACGAGTTCTTGGCAAAGCCACAGCGATCAAACGATCTAAGAATTCGTACATTCTATCTCCGCGCAAAGTAACTTTCGTTCCAATTGGCATTCCTTTTCTTAATTTGAAGTTTGAGATATCTTTTTTAGAAATTGTAGTAACTGCTTTTTGACCAGCAATTCTTGACAATTCTTCGGCAGCAGTATCGATCAATTTCTTGTCGGCAACTGCTTCACCCATACCTTGGCTCAAAACTATTTTAGTCAATTTAGGTACTCTCATTGTTGACTTGTACCCAAATTTTTTCGTCAATGCTGGAATAATCTCAGCACTGTACATTTCCTTCATTCTTGGTTTCGTACTCATTACTTGATCTCCTCTCCTGATTTTTTAGAAAAACGAACTAATTTTCCGTCTTTGTTCAATTTACGTCCCGTGCGAGTAGCTTCACCTTTCACAACTAACATTAAGTTAGAAATGTGAATGGTTCCTTCTTTCTCTACGATTCCACCTTGAGGATCTGCTGCACTTGGTTTACTGTGTTTCTTGATCATTTTCAGACCTTCCACAGATGCGCGTAATGACTTACGATCAACCGTTAGAACTTTTCCTTCTTGGCCTAATGCTTCACCTGCTAATACCTTAACGGTGTCGCCTACTTTAATATGTAATTTCTTTTGCATGATTTACGTTTTTAAAGTACTTCGGGAGCCAATGAAACAATCTTCATAAAGTTGTTTTCACGTAGCTCACGAGCAACTGGTCCAAAAATACGGGTTCCTCTCATTTCTCCCGTTGGATTCAATATAACGCAAGCGTTATCATCAAATCGAATGTAAGAACCATCAGCACGACGTACTTCTTTTTTGGTTCTTACAATTACCGCCTTGGCAACCTGTCCTTTTTTAACAGCTCCAGAGGGCATTGCACTCTTAACAGCAACGACAATTTTATCACCTACAGATGCATAACGACGTTTTGTACCTCCTAAAACACGGATACACAAAACTGTTTTTGCTCCTGAGTTGTCTGCTACTGCAAGTCTTGATTCTTGTTGTATCATTACTAAAAATTATTTAGCTTTTTCGACAATTTCTACTAATCTCCAGTTCTTCAATTTACTCAAAGGTCTGGTTTCCATAATACGTACGGTATCTCCTACGTTGCACTCATTCTTCTCGTCGTGCGCAAAAAATTTGGAAGTTTTCTTAACGAATTTTCCATATTTCGGGTGTTTTACCCTTCTTTCTACTGCTACAACGATAGATTTGTCCATTTTATCGCTAGTTACGATACCGACACGATCTTTTCTTAAATTACGCTTATCTTCCATTTTATCTAGAATTATGCTTTAGCAGTTGCCGCCGCTTCACGTTTTGTTAATTCAGTTTTCAAACGAGCGATTGTTCTTCTCATTCCACGAATTTGGATTGGGTTTTCCATTGGGGAAACACCATGAGCCAATTTCGTTTTCATCAATTTCTCTGATAAATTTGAAATGTTTGCTTGAACGTCCTTGTCAGAAAGCTTGTTGATTTCTTCTTGTTTCATTTCTTAAACTTATTTACCTGCTGGTTTAACATAATCGTTGCGAACAACGAATTTACACTTCACCGGCATTTTCTGAGCTGCCAATCGAAGAGCTTCTTTAGCTACTTCGTAAGGAACACCATCCGCTTCAAACATGATGCGACCTGGTTTAACTACAGCTACCCAGTGACTTGGAGCACCTTTACCTTTACCCATACGTACTTCCGCTGGTTTTGAGGTAACTGGTTTATCAGGAAATATACGAATCCACACTTTCCCTTCACGTTTCATATATCGAGTAACGGCGATACGAGACGCTTCAATCTGGCGTGATGTGATCCATCCTGGCTCCAAAGTTTTCAATCCAAAAGATCCGAAAGCGATAGTGCTACCTCTATGAGCCATACCTGTATTTCTTCCTTTTTGAACTCTTCTAAATTTGGTTCTTTTTGGTTGTAACATCTTTTTAGACTTTTACCTTGTTCTTACTTCTTCTTTCTTTTCATGCCTGGAGCTCCACCTGGACGACGGTTGTTACCACCACCTTGAGAGTTACCTCCTTTAGCGTTAGCCATACCTATGTTTGGTGAAAGATCTCTCTTACCATATACTTCGCCTTTGCAAATCCACACTTTGATTCCCAAACGACCGTAAGTAGTATGTGCTTCAGAAAGAGCATAATCGATGTCAGCTCTGAACGTATGTAACGGAGTACGTCCATCCTTGTACATCTCTGATCGCGCCATCTCTGCTCCATTCAAACGTCCAGATATCTTAACTTTGATTCCTTCAGCTCCCATGCGCATTGTGCTTGCGATAGACATTTTGATTGCACGTCTAAACGAAATACGTGCCTCCAATTGACGAGCGATACCATCAGCCACCAAACGAGCATCCAATTCTGGACGTTTAACCTCGAAAATGTTGATTTGAATCTCTTTTTTCGTCAATTTTTTTAATTCTTCTTTTAGTTTGTCAACTTCTTGACCACCTTTCCCGATGATTACACCTGGACGTGCCGTGTTGATTGTAACGGTAACTAATTTCAGTGTACGTTCGATAATAACTTTCGAAATACTAGCTCTCGACAAACGAGCGCTTAAGTATTTACGGATTTTATCATCCTCAACGATTTTTTCACCGTAATTATCACCACCGTACCAGTTAGAATCCCATCCGTGGATGAAACCTAATCTATTTCCAATTGGATTTGCTTTTTGTCCCATTTTCTACTTCTTATTTGGTTCCATCAATGGTGATGGTTACGTGATTTGATCTCTTTCTAACTCGGTGTGCTCTACCTTGAGGAGCAGCTTGGATACGTTTTAGCATCGCGCCACCTCCTACTTCAATAGAACGTACAACTAAGTTTTCTTCTTCAATATTCTTACCTTCATTTTTTTGTTCCCAGTTCGCAATTGCTGAACGCAATAGTGTACCTAAACTTTTAGAGGCATTTTTTGAATTGTATTGCAATATGTTAAGAGCTTTATTTACTTCTACTCCCCTTACAAGATCTGCAACTAATCTCATCTTTCTTGGAGCGATAGGAGAATCATTCAATTTCGCAAATGCGATTGACTTGTTGTCTTCCTTAATTTTCTCTGCTCTTAGTCTTTTTCTAGCACCCATGATATTTGCTATTTAAAATCTATCTTTTTTTATCTTTCTTGTTCCCTCCATGGCCACGGAAATTTCGTGTAGGTGAAAATTCACCCAACTTGTGTCCAACCATATTCTCGGTAACATAAACTGGAATAAACTTATTCCCGTTGTGAACGGCAAAAGTTAATCCTACGAAGTCTGGCGTAATAGTAGAGGCTCTTGACCATGTTTTGATCACAGCTTTACTATTCGATGCTTGTGCTTCGTCCACTCTTAACATTAACTTGTAATGAACAAACGGTGGTTTTTTCAACGAACGACTCATACTCTACTTATTTTTTTCTTCTTTCGACGATTAACTTATCTGAATATTTTTTCTTGTCTCTAGTTTTGTATCCTTTAGCAGGAACTCCATTACGAGATCTTGGGTGGCCCCCTGAATTACGACCTTCACCACCACCCATTGGGTGATCAACCGGGTTCATAACTACACCACGAACACGTGGACGACGACCTAACCAACGAGAGCGACCAGCTTTACCGGACACGACCAAGTTATGTTCAGAATTCGAAACAGAACCGATAGTAGCCATACATGCTTGCAAAATTAATCTGATTTCACCAGACGGCATTTTGATTGATGCATAACGACCATCACGAGCGTTAAGTTGTGCGTACGTTCCCGCACCACGAGCGATTGCTCCACCTTTTCCTGGTGTCAATTCAATGTTATGAATTACTGTACCAAGAGGAATATCACTTAATAAAAGTGTATTTCCTACGTTAGGAGCTGCTGTTTTACCAGAAACAACTGTATCACCAACCTTCAATCCATCCGGTGCAATGATATAACGTTTCTCTCCATCAGCATAGAACAACAAAGCGATTCGTGCCGTACGGTTTGGATCGTATTCGATCGTTTTTACCGTAGCCGGAACATCTTGCTTGTCTCTTTTAAAGTCAATGATTCGGTATTTTTGTTTGTGACCACCTCCAATATAACGCATGGTCATTCTACCGTCATTGTTACGACCTCCAGATCTTTTCTTGCTAGCAACCAAGCTCTTTTCGGGAGTACTTGTTGTTACCTCAGAATAGGTACTGTTAATCTTGTGTCTTTGCCCTGGAGTTGTAGGCTTGAATTTTTTAAGACCCATTAGTTTTAATTACTTAAAAATTATTAAATAAATCAATCGTTTCTCCTTCTGCTACTGTAACAATTGCCTTTTTCCAAGGATTGCTCGGTTGCTCAACGATACCTTTATTGGTGTACTTCACCGAGGATTTCCCGCCGCCATACGTCATTGTACGAACTTTCGTGATATGAACACCGTACATGTTCTCGACAGCTTTTTTAATTTCGATTTTGTTAGCCCCTTTATCTACTACAAAAGTGAAACGGTTTTGCTTTTCGCTCGCCATTGTCGCTTTCTCTGTTATAATCGGCTTTTTGATAATTGTCTTCATCTTGAATTAATTAAGAATCTTTTCGATAACTTCTAAAGAACTCTCTGCTAAAACTACTTTACGTGCGTTCAATACATCATACGTATTGAAAGAATCAGCAGTAACAACTTTTACTTTTCCTAGATTTCTAGAAGAGAAGTATACATTGTCATTTTTAGATCCAAGAATCAACAATACTTTTTGGTTTTCTAATTTTAAATTAGCCAACATTGCTTTAAACTCTTGAGTCTTTGGTGTTGTCATTTCCAAATCTTGTAAAACCATCACCGCATCGTTTTTCGCTTGTACAGCAAAAGCAGACTTACGCGCCAATCTTTTCAATTTTACATTCAATTTGAAGTGATAGTTTCTTGGACGAGGTCCAAAAATACGTCCACCACCAATACGAGTACCAGACTTGATACTACCCGCACGGGCACCACCAGTTCCTTTTTGTTTTTTGATCTTTCTAGTTGATCCACTAATCTCAGCTCTTTCTTTGGCTTTGTGAGTTCCTTGACGTTTGTTAGCCAAGTGTTGTTTCACGTCCAAATAAATTGCGTGTTGATTTGGTTCAATACCAAAGATTCCATCCGAAAGAGTTACTTTTTTAGAAGTCGCTTTTCCTGTTGCGTCAAATACTTTAACTTCCATTATCTCTGAATTAATACGGTTGAACCTTTGGCTCCTGGGATAGAACCTTTAATTACTATCATGTGTCTGTCTGTCATAACTTTCAAAATTTGAAGGTTTTCCATCATTACACGTTTGTTTCCCATTTGACCCGCCATGCGCATTCCTTTGAATACACGTGCTGGGTAAGAACAAGCTCCGATAGCTCCTGGAGCACGAAGTCTATTATGCTGACCGTGTGTCGCTTGACCCACACCACCAAAATTGTGACGACGAACTACCCCTTGGAAACCTTTTCCCTTTGAAGTTCCTACTACATCAACGAACTCACCTTCTTCGAAAACATCAACATTAATGATGTCTCCAAGGTTTACGTTTTCAAAGCCTTTAAACTCCGCCAATCTTGATTTTGGAGTTGTGTTTGCTTTCTTGAAGTGTCCTTTTAGAGCATTTGGAGTGTTTTTTTCTTTACGTTCTCCAAACCCAATTTGAACTGCCTCGTAACCGTCTCGATCTTGTGTCTTTACTTGTGTAACGACGCAAGGACCTGCTTCTATCACTGTGCATGGTGTAGCCTTACCCTCGGCACTGTAGATGCTAGTCATGCCGATTTTTCGACCAATAATTCCTGGCATACTTTATTTATTAATTATTAAACTTACTTAAACTTTAATCTCTACGTCAACCCCACTAGGCAACTCTAATCGCATAAGCGCATCTACTGTCTTCGCTGAAGAAGAGTAGATATCCAACAAACGCTTGTAAGCGCAAAGTTCGAATTGCTCACGCGCCTTTTTGTTGACGTGTGGTGATCTCAATACAGTGTAAATTCTTTTGTGTGTTGGCAATGGAATTGGTCCACTAACAACTGCACCTGTAGCTTTTACAGTTTTAACGATTTTCTCTGCCGACTTATCCACTAAATTGTGATCGTACGACTTTAATTTGATTCTAATTTTCTGGCTCATTTCTTAAAATTAAGCGGTAACTTTTCCATTGATTTTTGCAACTACTGCCTCAGCAACATTTTTTGGTGCTTCTGCGTAGTGAGAGAATTCCATTGACGATGTTGCACGTCCAGATGAAATCGTACGTAACTGTGTTACATAACCAAACATCTCTGAAAGAGGAACGTCAGCTTTCAAAACTTTTGATCCTGCTCTGTCATCCATTCCTTTCATCAATCCACGACGACGGTTAAGGTCACCAACGATATCACCCATGTTAACTTCAGGGGTAACCACCTCCATTTTCATGATAGGTTCCAATAAAATTGGAGATGCTTTTTTCAAAGCTGCTCTGTAAGCCATTTTCGCACAAATCTCAAAAGACAAAGCATCTGAATCGACAGCGTGGAAAGAACCGTCTGATAAAGTAACTTTCATCGCTTCAACAGGGAATCCAGCTAATACACCATTTTTCATTGATTCTTTGAATCCTTTTTCTACTGAAGGAATAAACTCTCTTGGAATAGTACCACCTTTAATGATGTTAATGAATTCCAATCCTGTTTTTTCTGGATCGTCTTGTGGTTCGATACGAACAACGATGTCAGCAAATTTACCACGACCACCTGATTGTTTTTTGTAAACTTCACGGTGATCAACTGGAGCAGTGATGTTTTCACGGTAAGTAACTTGAGGCTCACCTTGATTAACTTCTACTTTAAATTCACGACGTAAACGGTCGATAATGATATCCAAGTGCAACTCACCCATTCCTGAGATAATTGTTTGACCTGACTCTTCATCAGTATGAACTTGGAAAGTAGGATCTTCTTCAGCTAATTTACCTAAACCAACACCCAATTTATCTTGATCGGCTTGCGTTTTAGGTTCAATAGAAATTCCGATTACTGGATCTGGGAAGTCCATAGACTCCAATACAATGTGCGCATTTTCAGCACAAAGAGTATCTCCAGTACGGATATCTTTAAATCCAACAACCGCACCAATATCTCCTGCTCCTAACTCATCAATTTGATTTTGTTTGTTAGCGTGCATTTGGAAGATACGAGAAATACGCTCTTTGTTATTTGAACGTGTATTGTATACATAAGAACCAGCTGGCAAAACACCAGAATAAGCTCTAACGAAACATAAACGACCAACGAAAGGATCCGTTGCAATTTTAAATGCCAAACCTGCAAATGGTTCTGTAACCGATGGTTTACGAGAAGTTGGCAAATCTGTTTTTGGATCAATTCCATCAATAGAACCGATATCCAATGGAGAAGGTAAAATTTCCATTACCATATCCAACATCGCTTGAACACCTTTGTTTTTAAAGGCAGAACCACACATCATTGGTACAACTTTACCAGCGATAGTAGCTTCACGCAATGCGTCTAGAATTTCTCTTTCTGTTAATGAATTTGGATCTTCGAAGTATTTCTCCATCAAAGTATCATCAAATTCTGCTACAGCTTCAAGTAATTCTTCTCTTAATTGTCTTGCTTCATCAACGATATCAGCAGGAATTTCAATTTCTTGAAACGTCATACCCATATCTTCCTCGTTCCAAGTGATTCCACGGAAGTTAATTAAATCAACTACTCCTTTGAAATCATCCTCAGCACCAATGTTGATTTGCAACGGCAATGCATGGCTTCCTAACATTTCTTTCACTTGTTTACACACGTTTAAGAAATCTGCACCTTGACGGTCCATTTTGTTTACGAAACCAATTCTTGGAACATTATAGTTGTTTGCCAATCTCCAGTTAGTTTCAGATTGAGGTTCAACACCATCAACTGCTGAAAATAAGAATACCAATCCATCCAATACACGTAACGAACGATTTACCTCAACGGTAAAGTCAACGTGTCCCGGAGTATCAATGATATTCATATGATAATCTTGCCCTCGGTATTTCCATGTAAGGGTTGTAGCAGCAGAAGTAATGGTAATACCACGTTCTTGCTCTTGCTCCATCCAGTCCATTGTTGCTCCACCGTCGTGTACTTCCCCAATTTTGTGATTCACACCACCATAATAAAGGATACGCTCAGTAGTTGTTGTTTTACCCGCATCAATGTGGGCAGCAATACCGATGTTTCTTGTAAATTTTAAGTCTCTTGCCATTTCTAATTAGAATCTAAAATGTGAGAATGCTTTGTTTGCTTCAGCCATACGCAATGTATCTTCTTTCTTTTTGAAAGCCGCTCCTTCTTCTTTCGAAGATGCGATGATTTCTGCTGCTAAACGCTGCGCCATTGTTTTTTCATTTCTTTTTCGTGCGTAACCAATCATCCACTTCATTCCAAGTGATTGTTTTCTACCTTCACGAACTGGAGTTGGTATTTGGAAAGTAGCCCCACCTACACGACGAGAACGAACCTCTACTGACGGTGTAATATTTTCCAATCCTTTTTTCCATACATCTAAACCATCTTGGTCTTCGATTTTTCCATCTACGATATCAATCGCATCGTAAAAAATCTTGAACGCTAAACTTTTCTTTCCGTCTAACATCAAGTTATTTACAAACTTCGTTACCATTTCTTCTTTGAATCTTGGATCCGGAAGGATGGCAATCTTTTTGGCTTTTCTTCTTCTCATTTCTTTAAACCTTTAAATATTATTTGGCTTTTGGTCTTTTTGTTCCATACTTAGAACGACGTTGAGTTCTTCCCTCAACACCAGCAGTATCTTCTGCTCCACGCACGATGTGGTAACGTACACCAGGAAGATCTTTAACTCTTCCTCCACGTACTAACACCAATGAGTGTTCCTGTAAATTATGACCTTCACCACCAATATACGCATTGACCTCTTTTCCATTGGTCAAACGCACCCTTGCTACCTTACGCATAGCTGAGTTTGGTTTCTTAGGAGTAGTGGTGTACACACGCACACATACCCCTTTACGCTGTGGACAAGAATCAAGTGCTGCTGACTTGCTCTTTTTAACCACTGCTGTTCTGCCTTTTCGCACTAACTGTTGAATCGTTGGCATACTGTAAAAACGTTAACTTTAATTAATAATAAAACACCTCAAAACACTCTTTGAGGGGTGCAAAGATAGGAGATTAATTTTAGAAACCAAGAGCTTAAGTGAAAAAAGTGGTATTTTTTCACAATAGGATGTTGAGAAGCAAATAAACAAATGGAAATAGTCTTAAACCTCGGATAAAAGAATCAAAGTTGAAATTTGGGAAACACCTTATTTTTTCATCAATCGAAGCACTTGAGTCGAACTCTCTTTTTGAATAATAGCGAAAAATGTTCCTGGAGGATAAACAGATAAATCTATTTCTAAATTACTTGAACTTTTCTGTGCCGAAACAATTCGACCCAGTGGATCTTGAACAATCAACTCAAAGTCAGTATTTGAAAGATTATTAACTTTAAAAACCCCATCCGAAGGATTTGGTGATACGGTAAATAGATCCGCTTCTTTTTCTTCAACTTCAAGATAGACGCCTTGAAAACAATCAACATTAGGATAAAGACTTAGTTGGACTGTACTATCAGATTGATAACAGAGAAATCCATTTTGATAATAGTCAATTATTGTACTTGTATCCCTAAGACCCACATAAATCATACTTCTAAAGTTTAATGAAGGTCCGTATTTTTCGTTAAAAACACCTTGGTAAAGAGGATACAAAAATGGCATAAATGAAGTTCCAAAAGGTGGAAAATCAGAACCATTGCTATAACAAGCAGTCGTATTTATATGCCTTAGAGATAGTCCATTTACATTTTTATAATAAACCGAATCTACCCGCAAATAGGAATGATTATCCTGCAAATTGGTGTAATTTGCATTTGGACCTAAATCCCAAACCTCACCCACGACTGCATTTGTTTTGTACGCTAAATGAAATGCTCCTTCTCGAAAAATGAAAACACTATCGTTTGAACTTCGCATGTACATATCCGGCAATGGAACAATTCCTGAATAAAAATAAGTAGTTGGACTTGTCGGTTCTTTTGTCGCGTATTCACCACTTAGTTTAACTGCCTGGACTCCTCCAACCGTAACTAATCCATTGACAAATGTTTTGGAATACCCATGTGGAACATAAAATAATGTATATTCATGATGCCAAACTGCTCCAGATTCAAAATACTCGTTTTGAGCAAAAGTATTTTGGATATAACTAACTGAAAATATACCCAACAGAAGAATTATCCATGAAGCGTTTGGTTTAGTTTTCATATTTCAAAATTTAGTGGCGCATTAACTATTGAAACGGTAAATGCGATTCATTGGTTGGGAATCACATTTTCTCCTGTCAATTAAAAAATAAATTTATAAAAAAGGATGAAGTAAACCTCCATCCTTTTGAAATCCCTAAACCGAATAAGTCAATGTCTTTAAAAATCAATTATCACTCTGTCTGCTCAGGTGAA